>JBNMNI010000104.1:0-5701 GCA_051275375.1 Maricaulis sp.
TCCGCAAGGGTCTGGCCAGGATCGCATGGTGATCGAAACGGATCGTCCGACACAGCCAGCGCCAGCCTTTCTGGGGGTTGAGTGCTCGCTGACGGGCCGACGCTGGATTGCGCGCACGGCGGATGAATCCAGCATTGCCGCGATCGCCCGGCAGCAGCAGATCTCCGATAGCCTGGCGCGCGTCCTGTCCGGCCGCGGCATCGTGCCCGCCGAGGCGGCGCAATTCCTGCGCCCGCGGCTGAAGGACAGCTTTCCCGATCCGGCCAGCTTCCAGGATATGGACAAGGCCGCCGGCCTGGTCTGGGATGCACTTGATGCCGGGAAATCGCTTGCAGTATTCGCTGATTACGATGTCGATGGCGCGACTTCCTCGGCCCAGCTGCGCCGCTGGTTGCGCGCTGTCGGCCATGAGGCTGGCCTCTACGTCCCGGACCGGGTCGCCGAGGGGTATGGGCCCAGCGACGCCGCTTTCGACATCCTGCGCGAGCGTGGCGCTGATCTGGTGATCACGGTCGATTGCGGCGCGACGGCCCATGCGCCGCTGCAGCATGCCCGCGATATCGGGCTCGATGTGATCGTGATCGACCACCATCTGATGGATGGCGAACTGCCGCCGACGGCAGCCCTGGTCAATCCCAACCGGCCCGATGATGTGTCCGGCTGCGGCCATCTGGCGGCGGCCGGTGTGGCTTTCGTCTTTCTCGTCGCGCTGAACCGGGAAGGGCGCCGTCGCGGCCGGTTCGAGGACATGCCCGAGCCGGATCTGATGCAATGGCTCGATCTGGCCGCTCTGGGCACGATCTGCGATGTCGTCTCACTGACCGGCCTCAATCGCGCCCTGACGGCCCAGGGCCTCAAGGCGATGGGCAGCTGGCACAATCCGGGGCTGAGACAGCTCGCCCTCGTAGCCGGCATCCAGGACGAGGTGGCAACGACCTATCATGCCGGCTTCCTGCTGGGCCCGCGCATCAATGCCGGCGGCCGGGTCGGACGCTCCGATCTCGGCGCGCGGCTTCTGGCCAGCGATGACGAGACCGAGACCGCCGCGATCGCCGCCGAGCTCGACGCTCTCAATACCGAGCGCCGCGCCATCGAGGCCGAGGTGATGGAAGAGGCGCTGGCCCAGATCGAGCGCCAGGGCCAGGACCGGGCGATTCTGGTCGCCTCCGGCGAGGGCTGGCATGCCGGCGTGATCGGTGTCGTCGCCGGACGGGTCAAGGAACGCTATGGCAAGCCGGTAATCATTATCGGCCTCGATACCGGTGTCTCGCCGGTTCTGGGCAAGGGATCGGGCCGCTCGGTCGCCGGGGTCAATCTGGGCGGCGCCATTTCGGCGGCGCGGCAGGCCGGCCTGCTGCTCTCCGGCGGTGGTCATGCCATGGCTGGCGGGCTGACGGTGAATGCGGAACGAATCAACGAGCTCGTCGCTTTCCTTGACGCCCGTCTGGCACCGGAACTGGCCCAGGCCACCGATGCCATGGCTTTGCGCCTCGACGGGCTTCTGGCGGCCGAGGGCGTGTCGCCAGAGCTGGCAGGCAGTTTCCAAGCCGCCGGCCCGTTCGGCCAGGGCAATTCGGAACCGCGATTCGCGCTGGCCGACCTGCGCGTGAGTTTTGCCCAGCGCGTCGGCAAGGATCATGTCCGTTTCACCCTGGTAGACAGTGGCGGCGCTGCGCTGCAGGGGATCTCATTCCGCACCGCTGACGGGCCGGTTGGCGAGGCCCTGCTGGCCGCAGACGAGCGCCGCTGGCACGTTGCAGGGCGTATCAAGCTCGATCAATGGAATGGCCGCAATCGCGCCCAGTTCCAGCTGGAGGATATGGCAACAGCAATTCGCTGAAGTTTTTTCACATCAGCATCTTGCCACACGCCCCGGGCTTACGTATTAGACGGCCCTCATCGCGTTGGGCCCTTCGTCTATCGGTTAGGACGCTAGGTTTTCAACCTGGAAAGAGGGGTTCAACTCCCCTAGGGCCTACCACGCGATCTTCCACCCTCTCATGTGTGTGATATTACCCCTTCCGGGGACCGGGCCGGGGTGGTGGAACTGACATATCTCAAACCGGTCCTGTTCGGGCCGTCAGGCAGGGAGAGCCGGGCATGGCCCATCTTTCAACCAAGACTTATGGCAATGATCGCGGACTGTCCTGCTGCTCGCGGCAATGGGCGGCCGACAGCGATTGCCACCTGCTGCACGGTTATTCCTTCGGCTTTCATTTCGTCTTCGCCGCCGAACAGCTCGATACGCGCGGCTGGGTGCTCGATTTCGGCCGCGGCGGCTTTGGCCCGATTCGCGACTGGCTACATGAAATGTTCGATCACACGCTTCTCGTTGCGGTCGATGATCCGGAGCGCCCTGCGCTTGAAGCGCTCGGCGCGCGGGGTATTGCCCGCGTCCGTGTCGTCGAGGGTACCAGTTGCGAGCGCATGGCCGAGCTGACCTTCCAGCGCGCTGATGCAATCGTGCGCGAGGCCACTAAGGGGCGGTGCTGGGTCGAATCGGTGGAATGTTCCGAGCACGGCGCCAATAGCGCCATCTATCGCAGCCATGCCGCCATGGCCCGCCTGGCCGAATGCGACCGGATGCGTGCCGAAATCAATGGCGATTCCCAAGATTGATTCGCACGCCACGCACTCGAAATACGCCGCGGATCAAGACCGAACGCGCGGATTTCCACTCAATTCGGGCAGTTTTCCACAAATAATATTCGCCTCTCACGCGAATAAACTCTGACGCACCCGTCACAGAAAAGACGCATTTGGTTGAGGGTTGCTCGGCATCCAGCCACAAAATCTGGTGGGTAACCGGCTGGGATCCAGGCGCAACTGCAATATATTGCGGATCGGTTACGCAACCACTTGTTCGATTAAACTTCTCTTAATGAATGAATTTGTGTAGAAACGTTCATGTAGAATTGTTGAAGCGAGTGATGTGATGGTTTTTGCGCACGACGTTTTTGAAGAAACGGAACTTGTCCGCCTCGAGGGGCGGATCAAATGGTATGATCCGGCTCGAGGCTACGGCTTCATCGATGCCAGCGATGGATCGGGTGACATTCTTCTCCATGCCAGTTGCCTGCGCCGTTATAGCCATGGGCCGGCATTGCCCGATGCACTGGTTGTCTGTCACGCCGTGAAAGGTGAGAAGGGTCGCCAGGCGGTCGAAATCCTGGAAATGACCGGCGGAGATGACGAGGCCGAGATACGGCCGCGGCGCTTTCATCCCCATGCCGTCGTCAATACGCCTTTCCATGCCGCCGTCGTCAAATGGTTCGACGCGCTGCGCGGCTATGGTTTCGTGACCTGTGAGGATGTCGATGGCGATATCTTCCTGCACGCGGCCACGCTGCGCCGGGCCGGGCTCGACGATGTCCAGCCGGGCGAAATGCTCCATATACGCTGCGTCGAAGGACCCAAGGGTGCCCTCGCAGCGGAAATCCGCGCCGGAGCAGCCGGATAGACAGGTGAAAAGACCAGCTTGCGGACGGCGCGGCGCGATTGCGCCGCGGCTCCGCCTTGGCTAGCCTGACGCCATGAAAACACTGATCCTGATCTCCGCCCTGATCCTCGCCGCGCCCGCCTGGGCGCAGGACGAGACCCTGCCGCCCGCCAGTCTCGACATCGCGGCTGCGACCGCCGATGCCGGAGCGGTGGCTGAACTGCCCCCGATCGCCTTTGGCGGGCCGCAAGTGCTGATCATTGATACCGGCGAGGCGCAACATGCCTTCAATGCCGAGATCGCGACCACGCCGGAACAAATGGCGCGCGGTCTGATGGGGCGCGAGACGCTCGATCCCGACGCGGCCATGTTATTCGTCTATCTGCCGCCGCGCCGCGCCTCGATGTGGATGGAAAATACGCTGGTGAGCCTCGACCTGCTGTTCATTCGCGAGGATGGCACTGTGGTCAAGCTGATCGCCTACGCCCAGCCCGGATCGAATCGCAGCCTCGAATCGGATTTCGATGTCGCCGCGGTTCTGGAGATCGCCGGCGGCCGTGCCGCCGAGCTGGGCATTCGTCCAGGCTCGGTCCTGCTTGACGAAGCCTTCGGTTCAGCAACCGAAACAGCAGCCGTCGAGGCGCCTGAAACCACGGTCGAAGAGGGCGCTGCTGCACCTGAATCGCCGTCAGACGCTCAGTAGGCTTGCCTAAGTGCGAAAGCGCTTTCATAAGGGCGCTCTCGGGGCGTAGCGCAGCCTGGTAGCGCATCTGGTTTGGGACCAGAGGGTCGCAAGTTCGAATCTTGCCGCCCCGACCATTTACAAGGCCCGTCACAGGCAGGGCCGCAGCATGATGGGGAGAACCGCATGTTTGCGAAGATTTACCAGCCGGCTCGCAATGCGATGCAATCCGGTCGTGCTCTCGCCAAACATTGGTTGCTCGAATTCACGCCGGAAATGGCGCAGCGCCCTGATCCGCTGATGGGCTGGACCTCCAGTACGGATATGCGCGCCCAGGTCCGCCTCAGCTTCGACAGCCAGGAAGCCGCCGTCGCCTATGCCCGCCGCCAGGGCATTCCCTATCAGGTCACGACGCCGCACGCCGCAAAGCGTTACGTCAAATCCTATTCCGATAATTTCGCCACCAATCGCAAACAGCCCTGGTCGCACTGAGGCCAGCCTGCGCAAAGGGCGTGAATAAAGGCGACAGATCAGCCTGTTGCGAAGCCGGCGCGTATTGCGAACCCGCCCCCAAGCCCGTATCAATGAGATCCAGGGCCCCGTAGCTCAACTGGATAGAGCACCCGCCTTCTAAGCGGGATGTTGCGTGTTCGAGCCACGCCGGGGTCACCATTTTTCAAAGTTCAAATGTGCGGCGAGGGGGCTGACACCGCCGGAGCGTGTCCCGGGTGTTATGCCACCGCCGCGAAACCCTTTTCCAGATCCGCAATCAGGTCTTCCGGCGCTTCCAGGCCGGTTGAGAAGCGGATCAGGGCGCCGTCATGCCTGTGGGCCGTTGCGGTGCGCCTGAGTTGCGGGTCGCAATGGATGGCGAGGCTTTCAAAGCCGCCCCAGGAGAAGCCGAGCCCGAAAATATCCAGCGCATCGAGAAAGCGCTCGCTTTTCGCCACATCCCAGCCGGGGAATTCGACCGCGAACAGGCCGCAGCCGCCGGTGAAGTCGCGCTTGAAGATGGCGTGATCGGGATGGTCGGTGCGGACCGGGTGGCGGATGGCGCCAACTTCCGGTCGTGCGGCGAGCCAGTCAGCGAGGGTGAGGCTGGACGCTTCGCTGCGCTGCATCCGCAGCGCCATGGTGCGAAAGCCGCGCAAAGCGAGATAGGCATCATCCGGGGCGGTGTGAATGCCGAAGGCGCGCTCGGTGGTCTGCAGGCGCCTGGCCATCGCCTCATCGCGCGCCACAACGGCGCCCATCAGCAGATCGGAATGGCCGCCGACATATTTGGTCAGCGACTGGGCCGCGAGATCGACGCCCAGCGCGAGCGGTTTCATCGTCAGCCCGGCCGACCAGGTATCGTCGATAATGGTGGTGACGCCCTTTTCGCGCGCCACTTTCGTGATCGCCGGAATATCCTGCAATTCCATCGTCAGAGAGCCGGGCGATTCCAGCAGGATGGCCTGGGTATCCGATGTGATCAGATCGCCGATTTCGGCGCCCATGCGCGGCGCGAAGAATGTCGCGGTGACGCCAAAGCGCGGCAGGGTGTGGAGCAGGAAATTGCGCACCGGCCCGTAAATGCA
>JBNMNI010000105.1:0-5687 GCA_051275375.1 Maricaulis sp.
GCGTTGCCCAATGCCCGCAGGTCAGCTAAAGGGTGCCCAGCTTTTACCCCCCTTGCCGAAGAGACTGTCCGCCCATGGCCGCCTATCAATATGTCTATCACATGGACAAGCTGTCCAAGACCTATCCCGGTGCTTCCAAGCCCGTATTCGAGAACCTGTCGCTGCATTTCCTGCCCGACGCCAAGATCGGTGTCGTTGGCGTCAATGGCTCGGGTAAGTCCACCCTGCTGAAGATCATGGCCGGCATGGATACCGAATTCGGTGGTGAATCCTGGGCCGAGAAAGGCGTGCGCGTGGGTTATCTGGCGCAGGAGCCGCATCTTGATGACAGCAAGACCGTCTGGGAAAACGTGATTGAAGGTTCGGCAGCCAAGAAGCTGATCGATGATTTCAATGCCGTCTCGATGAAGCTGGCGGAGGATTATTCCGACGAGCTGATGGAAGAGATGAACACGCTGCAGGAAAAGATCGACGCGGCCGACGCTTGGGACATTGACAGCAAGATCGAGATGGCAATGGACGCGCTGCGTTGCGCGCCGGCCGATTGGGGCGTCAAGGATCTCTCCGGTGGTGAACGCCGCCGTGTGGCCCTGTGCCGGCTTCTGCTGTCCGAGCCGCACATGCTGCTGCTCGATGAGCCGACCAACCACCTCGATGCCGAGTCTGTCGCCTGGCTGCAGAACTATCTGGAAAAATTCGCCGGCGCCGTTCTGGTCGTGACCCACGACCGTTACTTCCTCGACTCGATCACCACCTGGACGCTCGAACTCGATCGCGGTCGCGGCGTGCCCTATGAGGGCGGCTATTCCTCCTGGCTGGAACAGAAGACCAAGCGCATGGGCCAGGAAGGCCGTGAGAAATCCGCCAAGGAACGGGCGCTCGCCCGCGAGCTGGAGTGGATCCGCTCCTCGCCGAAAGCCCGTCAGGCCAAGTCCAAGGCGCGTATCCGCTCCTATGAGGAATTGCGCGAGACCGCCGAACGCGCCGATGTCTCCCACGCCACGATCAATATTCCGCCCGGCCCGCGCCTGGGCGGTGTCGTGGTTGAGGTCGATGCCCTGAAAAAGGGTTATGGCGACAAACTGCTGATCGACGGGCTCGAATTCAAACTGCCGCCAGGCGGCGTCGTCGGCGTGATCGGCCCCAATGGTGCCGGCAAGTCGACCCTGTTCCGGATGATTATCGGCCAGGAAACGCCCGATGAAGGCACGATCCGCCTCGGCGAGACCGTCAAGCTGGGCTATGTCGACCAGTCGCGCGACAAGCTCGATCCGAAAAAGACCGTCTGGGAAGAAATCTCCGAGGGCAATGACATCCTCACGCTCGGCAATCGCGAAGTGCCAAGCCGGGCCTATGTCGGCGCCTTCAACTTCAAGGGCGGCGACCAGCAGAAAAAGGTCGGCCTGCTCTCCGGCGGTGAACGCAATCGCGTCCACCTCGCCAAGATGCTGAAAGAGGGCGGCAATCTTCTGCTCCTCGATGAGCCAACAAACGATCTCGACGTCGAAACCCTCTCGGCCCTCGAGGAAGCCCTGGAAATGTATCCCGGCTGCGCCGTGGTCATCTCCCACGACCGCTTCTTCCTCGACCGGATCGCCACCCATATCCTCGCCTTTGAAGGCGATAGCCATGTGGAATGGTTTGAAGGCTCCTTCTCCGATTATCTCGAAGACAAGAAGCGCCGCCTCGGCGCCGATGCCGATATTCCGCACCGGATCAAATTCCAGAAATTTGGTCGCTAGGTTCGCCGGTGTCCGAAGACGAGCAAAATGCATTGAAGGCCTGGCGGCAACGCCAGGCCTTTCTTGCTGTCGCCCTGATCGCAATCATCATACCGGTCTGTCTTGGCCTGGCCGCCATGGCAATACTGATGCCGGACAAATTCCTGACTTCGCCGGCGATGGTCCTCCTGCCGGTGGCCCTGCTGTGGGCCTGGTTGCTGCACCGGTCACCACAGCAATGGGCTTTGGCTCGGCGTGATCAACGGGATCAGCTCACGGCCGAGATTCGTGGCCCGGTCGGGATCTCGCCCCGGCGCGGAATTGGCATCATCGCGGTGGAAAAATTTGAGCTGCGGCTTGCCGGGCAGCGGTTTGAGCTGTCGTCCTCGCGCGAGGCGGAACTCATCCCCGGGCAGACCTATACGGTGCGATACGCGCCCCTGAGCCGGGCCATTCTATCGATCAGTGCCGATGCACCGTCGCAGCCGGTCGCGCCCGCTGATCCGGCCCTGGCCGCATCGCTGACCCCGCGTGAACGCGATCTGATCCGGCTGATCGCCCGCGGCCTGACCGACAAGGAAATCGCGCGCGAACTCAATCTCTCGCCGACCACGGTGCGCAGCTATAATTCGGCGCTTTACGAAAAGCTGGCTATCCAGCGGCGGGGCCAGGTGCGTGCCATGGCTGACGCTCTGGGCGTGCGGCTGGATTGACCGGACGCGACTGACATCTGTCGACTGACAGATTGCCAACATCTGTCGATAGCCAGCGCATCTTGCGGGTCACACTCTGCCGTCAAGCCAACGGGAGAGCCTTATGACCAAACGTATTTCCAGCTTCGCCAGCCCGTGGAATTTCTGGCACGGGCTCGCCATTCTGGCCTTCGCCATGACGGCCTATGCGGCGCTGAGCTGGGCCCATATGGCGATCATCGAGCAGACGATCGGTATCGAGGCCTATCTCGGTGACGGGCCACGCCTGCCGCCCTCGGTCATGCTGGCCGGACAGATCAACAAGGCGATCGCCCTGATGGGCGTCTTGTGGCTGGGCGGGATGGTGACGCTTCGTCTGCCGCTCAAGGCAGTCGGGCTGGTTGCGGTGTCGCGCGGCTGGATCGCGCTGGCGATCATCATCGGCGGTCTCGCCTTTATCTTCCGGCTCGGGCTGGCCAAACTCTTCGTCATCGCCATGCCCGGCTGGCTGGACATGGTCAGGCCGCCCTTCGCCTTTGATCCCGGCTTCGGCCCCGTCGCCATCGCCGGATTTCTGGTCATGGCCATCCTGATCACCCCCTTTGTCGAGGAGGTGTTCTTTCGTGGCTTCCTGTTCAAATGGATGGCCGGGCATCGCCCGGTCTGGCTCGCTGCCCTGGTCAGCTCGATCCTGTTCGGCATCGCCCACATCCTGCCACCGCAGGCGATTTCGGCCGCCTTGATGGCGCTGGTGCTATGCTGGCTCTATTGGCGCACCGGTTCGATCTGGCCGGCCATCGCCGCGCATGTCACCAATAATGCGATCGGCATCCTGCTCGGCGCTGCAGCCGCTGCGGGAGGTTTGCCAGCCTGGCTGACGCCGTGAGCTAGATCCGGTCTGCCGCGAACGGCTTGGGGTCGACCGGTGGCGTTTCGCCATCGATCAGGGCTGCCAGCAGACCGGCCGAGCCCATCGCCTGGGTCCAGCCGAGATGGCCGTGGCCAGTGGTCAGCCACAACCCCTTGGCGCGTGCCTCCCCGATGAAGGGGCGGCCATCGGCGCTCATCGGCCGGAAGCCGGTCCAGGCATTGATCTCGCCGGCCAGCAGGCGGTCGGCGAATTCCGGATAGAGGGCGCGCACCAGGGATTTGAGATTCTCCACCCGTTCCGGGCGCAATTGCCGGTCATTGCCCGCGATCTCTGCCGTGCCGGCGATGCGCAGGCGCTCGCCCATCGGCGTGACGATGGCATGCAGCGCCTCGTCGAATACCGGCGTGCCGGGGCGGCTATTGAGGCCCGACATGTCGAGTGTGAGCGAATAGCCCTTCACCGGACGCACCGGCAGATGCAGGCCAAGCGGCTTCATCAGCTTCCAGGCGGTATGGCCGGCGGCGAGGATGACGGTGTCGGCCTCGATCTCCTCGGTCTCGGTGCACACCCCGACAATATGACCGCCGCGATCCATCAGATCGAGCACGCGCGTATTCCATTCAAACTTCACCCCGGCAGCCCTGGCCGCATCCGCCAGACCGACGGTGAAACGGTGGGCATCGCCGGACTCATCGTCGGGATAATGGATCGAGCCGGCAATCTGGTCGGCGATCGCCGTCAATTGCGGTTCCAGCTCCAGGGTCTGGGCGCGGTCGAGCACATGGTAATTCAGGCCGAGCGGTACCAGCTTGTCGGCCGCCGCGATGGAGGCGTCGATCGCGGCCCGGCTGCGGCAGAGTTTCAGCGTGCCGCGCCTGAGATTGTCGAATTCAAGGCCGAGCTCATCGCGCACCGCCTGGGTCTGCGCCAGGCTGTAGCGTGAGAGGGCGAAATTGGCCTGGCTGGCGGCGGCATGGCGCGCATGGGTGGAATTGCGCAGGAAGCGCAGGCCCCAGCCGATCAGCCCGGGCAGTGGCGCAAGGCGCAGTTTCATCGCCGCATGCGGGTCAAACAGTGAGGCGAGCAATTGCCCCGCCACGCCGGGCTGGTTCCACGGTTCCGGCTCCGAGGGCGTCAGCGCGCCGGCATTGGCGAAGCTCGTCTCCAGCGCCGGCCCTGCCAGGGCATCGAAAACCGTCACGGCATGACCGCGCTTGGCCAGCGTCCAGGCGGCAGAAATACCGGCCAGACCGGCGCCGACAATGATGATCTCGCGCTGCGTCATGCCGGGCTCCGGGCTTGCTGCTACATGCTGCCTTTGAACTTCGTCCCGATGCAGATAAAAGCAAGGGACCTTCCGCACTTACGGGCAAGAAATTCATGGATGCACTGGTCACACAGCTCAAGGCGATCGCCGAACCGACGCGCCTGAGGGTGGTCTCCTTGCTATCGCGTGGCGAACTGACCGTCTCGGAGCTCGTGCATGTGCTCGGACAGAGCCAGCCGCGCGTCAGCCGCCATCTCAAACTCCTGACCGATGCGCGCCTGGCCGAACGCCTGCCGGAAGGCGCCTATGTCTTCTACCGCCTGACCGAGGCGGGCGGCGGCCGGCGTCTGGCGGAAATTCTCGGTGAACTCCTGCCGGCTGATGATCCGGTCCTGACCCGCGACATCGCCCGGCTCGAATCCATCAAACAGGCCCGCGCCCTGGCGGCCCAGACCTATTTCGAGAGCGTTGCCGAGGACTGGGACCAGATCCGCCGCCTGCATCTGGCCGATGCCGAGGTCGAGGCCGCGATGCGCCAGCTGGCCGGACCGGGACCGTTCGATCTGATGATCGATGTCGGCGTCGGCACCGGCCGCGTGCTGGAACTCTTCGCCGACCGGGTCAAGCGCGGCATTGGCGTCGATATCAACCATTCCATGCTCAATGTCGCCCGCCTCAATCTGGAAAATGCCGGCCTGAAGAATTGCTCGGTGCGCCATGCCGATGTGGGCGCCCTGCCGTTCGAGAATGGCGCCGCCGACCTCGTCACCCTGCACCAGGTGCTGCACTATCTCGACGATCCCGCCGGCGCCGTCGCCGAATGCGGCCGCCTGCTCAAGGCCGGCGGTCATCTCCTGATCGTCGATTTCGCGCCGCACCAGCTGGAAACCCTGCGCGAGGACCATTACCACCGCCGCCTCGGCTTCTCCGACGAGGAAATGCAAGCCTGGATCGAAGGCGCCGGCCTCAAACTCGCCCACCAGACCTCGCTGCACCCCGATGAGCCCAGCGGGCAATTGACGATGAAGATCTGGGTGGCGGTGCCGAGCGAATAGCGCTCCGGGACATGCTCCGGCTTCGCCGGTGCGTGTCCCGACTCGGTGACAGGCAACGCACAGCGGGACACGTAATGATTC
>JBNMNI010000106.1:0-5661 GCA_051275375.1 Maricaulis sp.
CCGCGCGCATAGGGCGTCAGTGACCAGGACCAGCCCGGCCCCCATTCCCCGTCGAGCCGCAGGGCGGTGCGAACAGCGATGGCATCGCGAAAAGCTTCCGGATTCTCATTGCCGCGCGACAGGGCGCGGTCCGCAAAGGCCGCGGGTCCGGTGACATAGCCGGCGGTTTCCTGGTTCAGCGTCACAATGGCGCTGGTCCATTGCCAGGCGACGGCACCGATCATCCCGTCAGCGCGTGCCAGCAGGCCAACGCGGTCGAGGCCGGCATTCTCGCGCCAGCCATCCTCGTGCTGGGTCTCAACGGCGAGAAGCGCGCTGACCTCCCCGCCCGGCCGCGCCAGCACGCCCAGGCTGCGCACGCGACCAAACGCGCCCAGCTCGATCTCGGCCCGAGAGGCGGTCGTCACCGGATCGGGGGTCAGGACATTGACCAGCCCGTGCAGCGCGTTGGAGCCGTAAAGCGCAGAGCCCGGCCCGCGCACGATCTCAACCCCGCCGGCCATGCCGGTCAAAGCCTCGAACAGGCCGTTTACATTGGCGAAACCGGCGGCGCGCAGCGGCACGCCGTCTTCCAGATAGAGAAAGGAGCCGGCCCCGTCGCCGCCGGTCAGGACCGGCGAGCGGATGGCGGTGAGGTGTTCGGCGCCATTGCCGCGGCTGATATTGACGCCGGCGCTGCGATTGAGCAATTCGGACACGTGCTGTGCCCCGACCGTCTCGATCATGGCCGCGTCGATCACGCCGATGGAAAGCATGGCCTCATCGCGCGCCTCGCCGCGCCGGTCGGCGGTGACGGTGATAACGTCCTGGGCGTGGCCGGGGCCAGCGCTGAGCGCCAGCGCGCCGGCCAGCACGAGGCTGCCCCGGACGGCCCCGCCGGGGCGCGAAGCGAGCTTGATGCTATTGCGCCGCACGGACGGCATGGCGCCTGCGCAGCACGGCCACGACATCCTCAAGCCCGAGATCGCGCGATTCCAGCAGCACCAGAAGGTGGAAGATGAGATCGGCCGATTCCTCGGCGACTGCGGCGCGGCTTTCCGAAACCGCCGCCAGCGCGACTTCAACCCCCTCCTCGCCGACCTTCTGGGCCGGGCGTTTGGGTGCGCGCGCCATCAGGGAGCCGACATAGGAGCCCTTGGGCTTGTCCTTCTTGCGCTGCTTGATGATGGCGCGCAGGTGAGCGAGGAATCCCAGACCCGGGCCCGGATCATCGCCGAAACAGCTCACCGTGCCGTTATGGCAGGCCGCGCCCTTCGGTTTGACCTCGACCAGAAGCGTGTCCTGGTCGCAGTCAATCGCGATATTGACCAGTTTGAAGGTCAGGCCGGAGGTCTCGCCTTTTTTCCAAAGACATTGCCGCGAGCGGCTGAAAAAGTGGACCTTTCCCGTTTCCAGCGTCTGCTGCAAAGCCTCGGCATTCATATAGCCCAGCATCAGGACCTGGCGGGTCGCCACATCCTGGATGATGGCGGGAACCAGCCCGTCACCCTTGGCCCAGTCCAGGGAATTCGTGTCGATCATGTCCTTACCCTGATACCTTCTTGTTCGAGATAGGCTTTCAATTCGCCGATCCCGAAGACCCGTTTGTGAAACACGCTGGCCGCCAGCGCCGCATCGACTTTGGCGTCAATGAAGACGGATTTGAAGTCTTCTTTACTGCCCGCACCGCCCGAAGCAATCAAAGGTGTGGAACACACCGCCCGCGCCGCTGCAAGCTGTTCAATATCATAGCCGTCGCGCACCCCGTCGCGGTCCATGCAATTGAGCACCACCTCACCGGCGCCGCGCGCAATACCCTCGCCGATCCAGTCCAGCGTCAGGCGGGGCGAGAGCTGTGTCTTGTCGGGATCGCCAGTGTATTGATGCACCCGCCATTGCCCGTCAATCCGGCGGCTATCAATGCCGAGCACGATACACTGGCAGCCAAATTCAGCCGCCAGCGCGTCGATCAGGCCGGGATTTTCCAGCGCCGGTGAATTGACCGAAATCTTGTCGGCGCCGGCAAACAGGCGCGCGCGCGCATCATCGACTGTGCGAATCCCGCCAGCGACGCAGAACGGAATATCGAGCTCGCGCGCCACGGCTGATACCCAGGCCGGCTCCACCGTCTGACCGCGCGTGCTGGCCGCGATATCGTAGAAGACCAGCTCGTCAGCCCCTTCGGCCGCATAGCGGCGTGCCAGTTCGACAATGCCGCCGGCATCCTCGTGATCGCGAAAGCGCACGCCCTTGACGACGCGGCCATCGCGCACATCGAGGCAGGGAATTATCCGTCTTGCGAGCATGCCAGCGCCTCTTTCAGGGTGAAAATGCCCTCATAGAGCGCCTTGCCGGTAATCGCACCGGCCATGCCCAGCTGCCGCACGGCGACCAGATCGGCCAAGGATGACACGCCGCCGGAGGCCTGCCAGTCAATGCCCGCATGGCGCTCAACCAGGTCGCGATAGAGCGCCAGATTGGGGCCCGACAAATCGCCATCGCGGCTGATATCGGTGACCAGGGCGTGTTGCAGGCCGCTGCCATCATAGGCGGCGATCACTTCGGGCAGCGTCGTCATCATGACATCGGTCCAGCCTTGCAGGGCGGGGCGGTAGCTGCCGCCGAGGCGTTTGACATCGAGAGCCAGCGTGATGCTCTGGGCGCCGTAGGTTTCAATCCAGCCGCACACCAATGGCGCATCGGTCACCGCCAGGCTGCCAATAATCACGCGCTCGACTCCGATTGCGAGCAGGCTCTCCAGATCTTCGGCCGCACGTACGCCGCCGCCGGTCTGGACCCGCAATCCGGTCTGGCAGATGGCGCGGATGGTGTCGGTCTGACGCGCCGCACCGTCGCGCGCACCGGCCAGGTCGACGACATGGACCCAGCTGGCGCCCGCCTCGCCGAAGGCCTCGGCGACGGCGACCGGATCGCCGCCATAATCGGTGACAGCATCGAAGGCGCCCTTGTGCAGGCGCACGACGCGGCCCTCAAGCAGATCGATGGCGGGGTAGAGGATCATGGGGTAACTCCGGCAAAATTGGCCAGGATACGGGCGCCGGCGGCACCCGAGCGTTCCGGATGGAATTGACAGCCGGCGACATGGCCCTTGCGGACCAGCGCCGAGACCGGGCTGCCATACTGGCAGATGGCGCGCGTCGCCGGCCCGGGCGGGGCATAATAGCCGTGCACGAAATAGACATGGCTGCCCGGCGCGATCCCCGCCAGCAGGGGCTCGCCGGTATCAAGCGCTTCCAGCTCATTCCAGCCCATATGCGGCCAGACGAGACCTTCAGCCTGCGGCAGGCGGATGATCTCGCCCTCGATCAGGCCGAGCCCGTCGACATCGCCCTCTTCGGAACGGCCGAACAGGAGCTGCATGCCCAGGCATATGCCCAGAACGGGCCGATCATCGCCGCGCAGCAAATCTGTCCAGCCGCGCTCGGTCAGCTGGGCCATCGCCGGGGCGGCCGAGCCGACGCCGGGCAGGATCAACCGGTCGCAATCGCCCAGTTCGGACGGCTTGGCCGCGACGGCATGGTCCAGCCCTGACCGTTCCAGCGCAAAGCGTACGGAAGCCAGATTGGCGCAGCCGGTATCGATCAGGCCGATCCTCATTCGAGAAATTCCTTGGTCGAGGGCAGGCGTTCGCTCTCAATGCGCACGGCCTGGCGCAGCGCCCGGCCGAAAGCCTTGAACGCCCCCTCCACCATGTGGTGGGCATTTTCGCCCTCGACGCGGACATGGATCGCCGCCTTCATGGATTCGGCCAGCGAGCGGAAGGCGTGCGGCACCATTTCGATCGGGAAATCGCCGACGCGCTCGCCGGGGATCTGGCCTTCAAACTTCGCAAAGGCGCGGCCGGACAGATCAATCCAGACCCCTGCCCTTGTCTCGTCCATCGGCAATTCAAAGCCGAAACGGGCAATGCCGCGCTTGTCGCCGAGGGCTTCGTGCAGGGCTTCGCCCAGCGTCAGGCAGACATCCTCGATCGTGTGGTGGGCATCGATCTCCAGATCGCCGGTCGCGGCGATGGTGACGGCGATGCCGGCATGGCGGGCGATCTGGTCGAGCATATGGTCGAAATAGCCGATCCCGGTCGAGATATCGCTCGGCCCGTCGCGATCGAGATCGACCACAACGGTGATATCGGTCTCCTTGGTCTTGCGGCGTTTGGCGCTGGTGCGCAGGCGCGGACCAGACGCCTCATCAGGCCAGGCTTGGGCCCATTCGCGCCGCAGCCGCATCGCGGTGGCGTGGCCATCCAGGCCCTCAAGGGCTGCCAAGCGCTCAACCGTCGGGGCCATGGCCGCCGCACCGGCCTTGCTGGCGCGCAATATGGTGGTGGTCTTCTGGAAAGCCTCGACCGTGACGCCGCCATGGGCTCGCGCCGCCCCGCCCGTAGGCAGGGTGTGATTGGGGCCGGCGGCATAATCGCCGGCGGCTTCCGGTGCCCAGGCACCGACAAAGATCGAGCCGGCATGGCGCACGCGGGTCACCAGAGCTTCCGCTTCGCCGAGCTGCAGGATCAGGTGTTCCGGGGCATAGGCATTGGCCACGTCCGCAGCGTCTTCGAGGCTTGCGCACAATATGGTGCGCGAATTGCCCATCGCCTGACGCGCGATCTCGGCGCGCGGCAAGGCAGTGAGCTGTTCCTCGACAGCAGCAACAATGCGCTCGCGCGTTGGCGCATCGAAACAGACCAGCATCACCTGCGCCGAGGGATCGTGCTCGGCCTGGCTCAACAAATCGCTGGCGACAAAGGCAGGGTCGGCATTGGCATCGGCGATCACCATCACCTCGCTCGGCCCGGCCGGCAGATCGACGGCAGGCCCGCCGGGCAGTCCGGCGACATGGGCCTTGGCAGCGGCGACCCAGGCATTGCCGGGTCCGAAAATCTTGTCGGCGCGCGGCAGGCCGGCTGAGCCGGTCGCCAGGGCGGCGACGGCCTGGGCGCCGCCTATGGCATAGATCTCATCCAGCCCGAGCAGGCTGGCGGCGGCGAGCAGGCTGGGATTGACGCCGTCCGGACCGGCTGGCGGTGCGACAACGACAATGCGCGGCACACCGGCGAGCTGGGCCGGAATCGCCAGCATGATCAGGGTCGAGACCAGCGGCGCACTGCCGGCGGGCACATAGAGCGCGGCAACATCGACCGGCGTGGCGCGGCGCGAGGCCGTCACGCCGGGCCAGGTCTCGACGCTGTAGGAGCCATAGCCCTGGCGGACATGGAAGCGGCGCACGGCGTCGGCGGCGGCCAGAATGGCCTCGGCGTCGGCCTCATCGAGTTCGGCCCGGGCGCGGGCGATGCGGGCGGCATCGACGCGGAAATCCTCCGGCGCATAACCATCGAGCCGGGCGGCATAGGCGCGCACGACCTTGTCGCCGCCGGCATAGATGGCGTCGACAATTTCGCGCGCCGCAGCACCGGCGGTGTTCGTCGCCTCGGGGCGTTTGAGCGCCGCCTGCCGTGCGGCAGGACCGGCTTCGGACCAGTTTACAGGTTCAAGCATCATCTCAGGCCAGCATTTTTTCGATTGGCAGGACGAGGATGGCGCGCGCGCCCTCCGCTTCCAGCGCTTCGAGGGTTTCCCAGAAGACGCGCTCACGGCAGACCGCATGCAGCGCCACGACATCATCGCGGCCGGCGACCTGGGCGATGGTCGGCGCATCGGCGCCGGG
>JBNMNI010000107.1:0-5660 GCA_051275375.1 Maricaulis sp.
GACTGGTTGAGGGGCTGTTATCCTTTCTCCCCTATAGCGGGGTGAGCCGTGGCGAAAGCCGGGCCAGACCACGCTGGGGAGGGCGGTCTAGGATGGCAGTAATATTTGGTGGCCGCGCGCCATGACCGGTCCGGACGCAATGGGCGACACCCAGGGCTATGGCGATCAGATCTCCGTCATGATCTGCGAGAGCAGCCAGGTGCAATTGCGCATCCTGACCCAGGCGGTCGAGGATGCCGGCTATCTGGTACACGCGGCCCACAGCGCCGAGGAAGTGCTCGCCCTGCTGCAATTGATGCCGACCGATATTCTCCTGACGGGGATTGAAATCGGCGCCGTCAGCGGGCTGGAGGTCTGCTGGTCGTTGAAGGCTGATGCCGAAACCGAATCCATCCACACCATCGTCATAACGGCGTCGGGCCAGGAGCGCCGGCTCGAGGAATCCCTCGATGCGGGCGCCGATGATTTCATCCGCAAGCCGGTCAATATGACCGAATTGCGCGCCCGCCTGCGTGCCGCCTCGCGCCTGGTGCGGATGCAGAAACAATTCCGTCAGCTCGCCGAAACCGACTCCCTGACCAGTGCGGCCAATCGCCGGGCCTTCATGCATTGTCTGGAAATGGAGACCGAGCAGGCGCGCCGGCATGGTAGTGCGGTTTCGGTGGTGATGATCGATCTGGACCATTTCAAGCACGTCAACGACACGCATGGGCATGCGATCGGTGACCGGGTTCTGATCGAGACCGTCAAGGCGGTGCAGCAATGCCTGCGCGATCGCGACATGTTGGGCCGGCTGGGCGGGGAAGAGTTTGCGGTCGTGCTGCACGGGGCCACGATCGAGCAGGCGGCGCTCGCCGCCGAGCGGATTCGCTGCGCCGTAGAGGCGATGGATATCCGCAATGATGCCGGCGAGGCCGTGCCTGTCACGACCAGTCTGGGGGTGTCCTCGGCGACGGCAGATACCGGCCTCGATACGCCGGAAAGCCTGTTGCTCGCCGCCGATGAGGCGCTGTATGAGGCCAAGCATTCCGGCCGCAATCGCGTCGTGCTGGCCGGGGTTGGAACGCCGGAACGCCTCGGCGCAGCCGCCTAGTCCTGCCGGGCCGCGAGGCGCTGGGCCTCAATGATCCGGCCGCGCAGCACCAGTATGTCAATATTCTCCGGCTCGATTTCCCGTGCCGTTTCCATATCCTGCCGCGCCGCGGCGAGCGCACCGGATTCAAGCCGGGCCAGGGCGCGCAGCCGCCAGCCATCGGCCAGGCCGGGCGCTTGCGCGGTGACGGCCGTTGCCGCGTCGACTGCCGCATCCCATTCGCCAAGCGCGAGGCTTGTTTCGGCCCGGCCCAGCAAGGCGGGGGCGTCGAGCGGGGCCAGTTCGAGTGCGCTGGAGAAAGCGCGCCCGGCCTCGTCGGTCCGTCCGATCGTCAGCCAGGCCTGGCCCGCCTCGACACGCAACGCGACGCGGATCGCCGCGTTCTGGCTGTTGCTCTCGACGCTGGCCAATTGCTCCAGCATGGCGGCACCATTGGCCGGATCGCCCAGGGCGATCAGGGCGCGGGCCTCGCAATGGGCAGCCGGCCAGCCGCCGCCTTCCATGCGCCAGCTCAGCGCATCCTCGAAGGCGGCCTCGTGATTGGTCTCCACCCGTTCCAGACAGGACAGGTAGCGTTCTGTTTCCACGTCTATCGGTGAGGTCTGGGCCAGGGCGACAGATCCGGTGAGAGCGAGCAGGCAGGCGGCAGACAGGAAACGCATTGGGACATCCCGGTTGTCGAGGGTGGGGCAGGCGCAGATTAATCAGCGCGCGTCGTGCGGTCCATCGCCGCTTCAGCGCCAGGCATGGCCTGGCGATAAATCTCCGGGCGGGTCACTTCCATCGCGCGGTCGGGTGCCTGCAAGGCGGTATAACCGACGCCGGCATAGAGCGCGTGGGCATCGGCGGTCATCAGCATCAGACGCCGGCAGGCCCTGATCTCCGGCAGGCTGTGCAGGCTGGCGACCAGCCATTTGCCGAGGCCGCGGCCGCGATGGGCCGGTTCGATGATGAGATCGGCCAGATAGGCGAAGGTCGCCCGGTCGGTGATGAAGCGCGCCATGCCGACAAAGCCGCCATCGGGCGCCAGCAGGGAGAAGGTCCAGGCATTGGCGGCGGCCCTGGCGACGATCTCCAGCGGGATGCCGGGCGACCAGTAGGATGTGCTCAGCAGCCGGTGGGCCTGAACTGTGTCGAAGGCGTCCGGATTGTCGGTGAGCCGGTAGCCATCCAGCTCGAAACTGCGCTCCTGCATGTCTGATATCTCCTGCCGGTGATGCCGGTCTGGAGCGGTAGCATGGCAGGGCGGCGGGTCCATTCAAGAATTCCGTCACTGTGTAACCCTGCCGGGCCTGAGCCATGACAGGGGCGCTGCGGATTCGATTGTCAGGCGTGCGCGCCTGTGAAAAAACCTTGTCTCATCCACGCTTTGCAAACCCGGTCGCGCCGTCCTGTCATGAATCTTCTCCAGGTCATTCCCCAGCTTGAGGCCGGCGGTGCCGAACGCACCACGCTGGAAGTGGCGCAGGCGATTGTCGCGGCCGGCGGGCGGGCGCTGGTGGCCAGCGCCGGCGGACGGCTGGAGGCCGAGCTGGCTGCGCTTGGCGGCGAGCTCGTGCGCCTGCCCATGGGCAGCAAGAATCCCTGGACCGTGTGGCGCAATGCCGAACGCCTCGCTGCGATCGTGCGCGCCGAGGGCATTGATGTCATTCATGCCCGCTCGCGCGCGCCGGCCTGGAGCGCCAAATGGGCCGCCGGCCGGACAGGTGCGCATTTCGTCACCACCTATCACGGCACCTATAATGGCAAGACCGGGCTGAAACGCTGGTATAATGCGGTGATGGCACGCGGCGAACTCGTGATCGCCAATTCGAATTTCATTGCCGAACATATCCGTGTCCAGCACCCTTTCGCCGCCGACAAGATCCGGGTGATCCCGCGCGGTGTTGATCTCGACAGTTTCGATCCACAGGCGATTGCGCCGCAGCGCATCGCCGATCTCGCCGCCGGCTGGGGCGTGGCCTGGCCGTCCTCGCGCCTGATTGCCCTCTTCCCGGCGCGACTGACCGGCTGGAAAGGCCAGCGCGAGACGCTGCATGCGCTGGGGCAGCTGAAGGCTGAAGGTCTGGCGATGCCGCTGACCCTGTTTGCCGGCGATGCCCAGGGCCGCGATGCCTATCTGGGCGAACTCGAGAAGCTGATCGCGCAATACGGTCTGGAAGCGGATATTCACATTGTCGGGCATTGCAGTGACATGCCTGCTGCCTTTGCGATGGCGGATATCGCCCTGACGCCCTCGGTCGAGCCGGAAGCCTTTGGCCGCACCGCTGCCGAGGCCGGAGCCATGCATATACCGGTGATCGCCGCTGATCATGGCGGTGCCCGCGAAGTCGTGCTGCCGGGGCAGACCGGCTGGCGGGTCGAACCGGGCAATCCGGCCGCTCTGGCAGCGGCGATTCGCGAGGCGGTAACGATGCCGGCGAGCGAGCGTGCTGAAATGGGCGAGCGTGCCGCGCAATATATCCGGACACAGTTCTCGACACGCGCCCTGCAAGCTGCGACTTTGCGTGTCTATGATGAGGTCTTAAACTTGCAGCCATGATCGAACCGGAACGCGATACCGTCTACGTCCTGCACTGGGGCGATTTGACTTCGACCGTGCGCATGCTCGCTTCGGCGAAAACGCTGCGCCAGGCGCACAAGCGCGACCGGATCGTGTTGCTGACGACGCCGGAATACGAATCCTTTCTCAAGCACAGCCCGTTTTTCAACGCGATCGAGATCGACGCCCGGCCCGAGGGCCGGCCGCAAACGGTGGCGCGCGACAAGCGGCTCAAGGGAGCCCAGCCATCCCGGGTCTATGATCTGGTCGGCGATGCCGTGTCGCGCAAGCTCAAGGGCCTGTTCCGCTTTTCCAGGTGCGACTGGCTGGAAATCCTGCCAACGCGCAAATCCGGTGAGCACCCCGTTGACGAGGTCGCCGGCCTGCTCAATGCGGCGATCGGCAATGGGCCGACACATTTCCCGCTCGGCGGTGCGCCGTCGCCCGATGCCAGCTGGGTCGATTTTCTTGCGCGCAAATCGCGCATGCTCGATCCGGAGTATTTTGGGCTGAACGGACCGTTCGCCCTGCTCGCGCCGGCTGGCGAGGACGTGAAGCCGGCCCTGCGCTGGCCCAAGGAAAAATGGGCCAGCCTGGCGCATGACTTGCTGCAGGCCGGCATTACCCCGGCGCTTGTTGGCGGTCCGGACACGCGCGAGATCGGCCGCTATGTCTCCCATGTTGCGCCGGGTGCGCGCGATATTACCGGCAAGGCGAAGCTGCCTCAGCTCGCCGGGCTGGCGCGCCGGGCCCGCTTCGTGTTCGGCGAGGATACGCCATTATTGCATCTTCTCGTCGCCGCAGGAGCGCCGGCCCTGGCGCTCTATGGTGGACTTGATGATCCGACCGCCAATGCGCCGCGCGGCGAGGCGCCGGTGATTTTGATGCATGCACCCGTACTGGCGCAGGTTGCCCCGTCCGAAGCGATCGCGGCGATGCGCTTCGCGGGCGGGTTTTCCGGCAGCACGGCTGCGGCGTGAACCGCGTGCGGCACTTGCTTAATGTGATCATTTCACCATAGTGCGCGGCTCTCCGGCAGGGTGGTGGCTCAATTGAGCCAATTTGGACTTGATCCAGCTGCGCCGTCGGTGGATTACTGAGTATCGCCCGCAGGCCACAAGGGAGAAGCGGCCATAGCCCGTAGACCGCAAGCTGCGCAACCGCCGAAAAAAGACGGACCGCGTATGAATTTGGACATCCGCGTACCGCGGGTGCTTCTTATCGACGAACATGGAGAGAAGCAGGGGATCGTGCCGACCGAGGCCGCTCTTGAGGCGGCCGCACAGGCCGGGCTCGACCTTGTCGAAGTCTCACCCAACGCCGATCCGCCCGTTTGCAAAATCATTGATTATGGCAAGCTGAAATACCAGGAACAGAAGAAAAAAGCCGAAGCTCGCAAGAAGCAGAAAACGGTCGAGATCAAAGAGATCAAGATGCGACCGAATATCGATGTGCACGATTATCTGGTGAAGACCAAGGCCATGCACCGCTTCTTCGAAGACGGCGACAAGGTCAAGATAACCCTGCGATTCCGGGGCCGTGAAATGGCTCACCAGGATCGCGGCATGGATATCATGCGCCGCGTCAAGGAAGACTTTGCCGAGACCGCGAAAGTCGAGTTCGAGCCCAAGCTCGAAGGCCGGCTGATGGTCATGGTCCTGGCACCGCGCTAAGCGCGACTGCCTGCAATTCCCCCGCAGCAATTTTTGAATTGTGTCTGAACGCCGCCGCTGACAAGGCGGCGGCGTTCAGTCGCGGTTCAGCCCATTTGTTTTCAGATGATCTCGTCTGCAAAGCGTGCTCAATTGTGGGCGATTGGCCGGTTTCATCATCGGCCGGTCAAGGGTTTCGGGGAATTGAATGACCAGACTGTCCATTCTGTGCATGGCATTGATTGCCGGATGTGGGGCCGCCCAGGCCCAGGATCCGACAGCACAGCCCAGTAGCGGCAATGCCTCGCTTTCCTCGGGCTTCACCCCGGATCCGTTCACGGCCCGCCTGCATTCGGGCGGTTCGATCGATGCG
>JBNMNI010000108.1:0-5615 GCA_051275375.1 Maricaulis sp.
CGCGCAGCGGCGAAGGCCCGAATTGAACCGGAATCGACAGGAGCGGCACATGTCTGTGATCACCACCCAACGCGTCGGGGATATCCTCGTCATCATCTCCGACAATCCGCCGGTCAATGCGCTCGGCCAGGCCGTTCGCGCCGGCCTGGCAGCGGCAATCGCCGAGGCGGCGCGCGATCCGGGCGTCAAGGCGGTCGTCATTCGCTGCGACGGCCGCACCTTCTTTGCCGGCGCCGACATCACCGAATTCGGCAAGCCGCCGGTCGCACCCTCCCTGCCGCAGGTCGTCGATGCGATCGAGCAATGCCCCAAGCCGGTTATCGCTGCCATTCATGGCACAGCGCTCGGCGGCGGGCTGGAAGTCGCGCTCGGCTGCCATTACCGCATCGCCATTGCATCGGCGAAGCTTGGTCTGCCTGAAGTGAAGCTGGGCCTGCTGCCCGGAGCCGGCGGCACCCAGCGCCTGCCGCGCGTCGCCGGTGTTGCCGATGCGCTGGCGATGATCGTGACCGGTGAACCGGTGAAGGCGGCAAGGGCACTGGAAATCGGCCTGGTCGACCGGCTGGCTGGCGAGGCAAGCCTGGCCGATGAGGCCATCGCTTTCGCCCGCGAAATGGCGGGGGCCGCCAGTCATCCCGTCTCCAGCCTGCGCACCGACCGCATCGCCGAGGCGGTCAAAAACCCCCAGGTCTTCGACACATTCATCGCCGAAAATTCCCGCAAGCTGCAGGGCTTCGACGCGCCAAAAGCCTGTATCGAAGCCGTCCGGGCGGCGGTGGAATTACCGTTTGACCAGGGCATCCGGCTGGAGCGCGAGCTGTTCATGAAACTGGTCACGGGCACCCAGTCCAAGGCTCTGCGGCATCTCTTCTTTGCCGAACGCGCCGCGGCCCGGATCGAGGGCCTTGCCGCCGATACGCCGCTGATTCCCATCGCCAGGGTCGGGATTCTCGGTGCCGGCACAATGGGCGGCGGGATTGCGATGAATTTCCTCTCTGCCGGCCTGCCGGTGACCATGGTCGAGCGCGAACAGGCCGCCCTTGATCGCGGTGTCGCAACGATCCGCAAGAATTACGAGCGCTCCGCCGCGCGCGGCCGTCTGACCGGCGAACAGGTCGAACAGGCGATGGCATTGCTGACCCCGACGCTCGATTATGACGATCTCGCCGATTGCGATCTGGTGATCGAGGCCGTGTTCGAGCTGATGGAGATCAAGAAGGACGTGTTCCGCCGCCTCGATGCCATCGTCAAACCCGGCGCGATCCTGGCCTCCAATACCAGCTATCTCGATATCGACGAGATGGCGGCGGAAACCAAACGGCCAGGCGCCGTGGTCGGGCTGCACTTCTTTTCGCCGGCCAATATCATGCGCCTGCTCGAAGTCGTGCGCGGGGCGAAAACCTCGCCTGCCGTGCTCAAGACGGTGATGGCGCTGGCCAAACGGATTGGCAAGATCGCGGTCGTCTCCGGCGTCTGCCCCGGCTTTATCGGCAATCGCATGCTCAGCCCGCGCCAGCGCGAGGCGCAAAAACTGCTGCTGGAGGGCGCAACACCGTGGGAGGTCGACGCCGCCCTGACCGAATTCGGCATGCCGATGGGACCGTTCCAGATGGCCGATCTGGCCGGGCTGGATCTGGGCTGGACCGCCGGGAGCTCGACCAGCTCCACCATTCGCGAAGTCTTGTGCGAGCAGGGCCGGCGCGGTCAGAAGACCTCAAAAGGGTTTTACGATTACGACGCGAATCGCCGCGGCTCGCCCTCGCCTCAGACCGAGGCGATCATCGCCGGTTTCGCCGCGAAGAGCGGTCTGCCGCAGCGCAAATTCTCAGGCGAGGAAATCCGCGAACGCCTGCTCTATCCGATGGTCAATGAGGGCGCGAAAATTCTCGAAGAGGGCATGGCCCAGCGCGCCTCCGACATCGATATCGTCTGGCTTAATGGCTATGGCTGGCCGGCCTTTACCGGCGGCCCGATGTTCTGGGCCGATACGATCGGGCTGAAGACGGTGCTCGACGGTCTGGCCCGCCATGCCGATGCGCTGGGGCCGGACTTCACCGTCTCTGCCCTGCTGAAGCGCAAGGCCGAAGCGGGCGAAAGCTTCAACTGAAAATGATGACGGCCGGCGGGGATTGCCCCGTCGGCCGTCATTGCAGGCATTCAGGCTGGCATTATTTCGGCGCGATGACGCCGGTGCGCATGGCTTCGAGCATGGTGTCGAAATCCTCGGTCAGCGCGCTGGTCGGCTTGCGGGTGATGAAGCCGACGACCAGGGTGACGATCAGGCTGAGGGCAAAGCCCGGCACCATTTCATACATCACGTCGGACAGCCGCTCGCCGCCAATTTCAAGCGGAGCATAGATCCAGAACAATACCGTTGCGGCACCGGTGATCATGCCGGCAAGTGCCGCCGACCGGGTCATGCCGCGCCAGAACAGGGAGAGCAGGATCAGCGGGCCAAAGGCGGCACCAAAGCCGGCCCAGGCGTTTGAGACCAGGCTGAGAATTGTGCTGGAGCGGTCAAACGCCAGCATGATCGCGATCAGCGAGACGGCCAGAACCGAGATCCGGCCGACCAGAACGAGTTCCTTCTGGCTGGCGCCGCGACGGACGAAATGCTTGTAGAAATCCTCGGTCAGCGAGCTGGAGGAGACCAGAAGCTGGGAGGAGATCGTGCTCATGATCGCCGCCAGGATGGCTGCGAGCAGGAAGCCGCCGACCAGCGGGTGGAACAGCACCTGCGACAGCAGGATGAAGATGGTTTCCGGATCGGTCAGCTCGGCGCCCGTCGATGAGACATAGGCGAGGCCGAGAATGCCGGTGCCGACGGCACCGAGTACGGTGACGAGCATCCAGGCCATGCCGATATGGCGCGCCGGGCGGACTTCCTTCAGGGTGGCGATGGCCATGAAGCGGACGATGATGTGCGGCTGGCCGAAATAGCCCAGCCCCCAGGCCATGCTGGAAATCACGCCCATCACCGTCACGCCGGCTGTCATCTGCAACAGGTGTGGATCGATACTGTTGAGCTCGGTCATGACCGGGTCGGCGCCGCCCAGAACCATGTAGGTGACGATCGGTACGGTGACGAGCGCAACAAACATGATGCAGCCCTGCACGAAATCGGTCAGCGAGACGGCGAGAAAGCCGCCGAACAATGTGTAGGCAACGACGACGCCGGCCGTGAGGAAGAGCCCGATTTCATAGCTCATCCCGAAAGAGGCTTCGAACAGCTTGCCGCCGGCGACCACGCCTGCCGAGGTGTAGAGCGTGAAGAAGACGACGATGACCAGCGAGGAAATGACGCGCAGAAGCCGGGATTTATCCTTGAAACGCTTCTCGAAATAATCCGGGATGGTGATCGCATCATCGGCGATCTCGGTATAGGCACGCAGGCGCGGCGCCACGAGCTTGTAGTTGAGATAGGCACCGATCAGCAGGCCGACCGCAATCCAGGCGCTGCTCATGCCGGAGACATAGATCGCCCCGGGCAGGCCCATCAGCATCCAGCCGCTCATATCCGAGGCGCCGGCCGAGAGTGCCGCTACCGCAGGGTGAAGTTTGCGGCCACCGAGCATGTATTCCGACACGTCGCTGGTTGATTTCTTGTAGGCATAATAGCCGATCCCCATCATCAAAATGAAATAAAGGCCGAGGGATATCAGGGCTTCAATTTGCATGTCACGCTCACGATCATGGATTGGATGTTGTCTGGGCGGCGATGAAACGGGTTGAGGGCCGCCGATTAAGGCCGGGTCTGGCCATCGCCAAGGACGAGATATTTATAGATGGTCAATTGCTCGAGCCCGACCGGGCCGCGCGCATGCATCTTGCCGGTGGCAATGCCGATTTCGGCGCCCATGCCAAACTCGCCGCCATCGGAAAACTGGGTCGAGGCATTATGCATCACGACCGCAGAATCGATCGCGCGCAGGAAGGCAGCCGCCACCTCCCTGTCTTCAGTGATGATGGCATCGGTATGGCCCGAGGAATGGGCATCGACGAAGCTCATGGCTTCATCGGCATTGTCGACCAGCTTTACCGACAGGATGGCGTCGAGATATTCGGTGTCCCAGTCCTCGTCCGAGGCCGGATTGATACGCGCATCAATGGCAATGGCTTCCGGCTCGCCGCGCACTTCGCAGCTCCCGAGCGCATCGAGCAGTGCCGGCAGCAGGGCCGGCGCAATGGCGCGGTCGACGACCAGGCTTTCAGTGGCACCGCAAACGCCGGTGCGGCGCAGCTTGGCATTGACGATGATGGCGACCGCCTTGTCGAGATCGGCGGCGGCGTGGACATAGGTGTGCACATTGCCGTCCAGATGCAGCAGGGTCGGCACGCGCGCTTCACGCTGGACCAGCGAGACCAGGCCCTTGCCGCCGCGCGGAATGACGAGATCGACATAATCGACGCAATGCAGCAGGAATTTCACCGCGTCGCGATCCGTGGTGTCGACCAGCTGGACGGCCTCTTCCGGCAGGCCGGCGGCCTTGAGGCCGGTGGCGAGGCAGGCGACGATCTGGCGGGTTGAATTGAGGCTTTCCGAACCGCCGCGCAGAATGATGGCATTGCCCGATTTCAGGCACAGTGCACCGGCATCGGCGCCAACATTCGGGCGCGATTCATAGACCATGGCGATCACGCCGATCGGTACGGAAATGCGTTCGACCACCAGGCCGTTTGGGCGTTCGAAGCGGGCGAGACTGCGTCCGACCGGGTCGGGCAGATCGGCAATCTGTTCCAGCGCCGAGGCCATTGCCTCGATACGGGCAGCATCAAGCATCAGCCGGTCGACAAAGGCGGCGTTCTTGCCCTTGCCGGCAATGCTTTCAACATCCTTGCGATTGGCATCGAGCAGGGCTGGCGCGCTCTCGCGCAGGGCCGTTGCCGTCACGCGCAGGGCGGTGTTCTTCTGATCGGTTGTAGCGCCGGCCAGAGCCCTGGCGGCATGATTGGCCTTGCGGCCCAGCTCATTGACATAGTCTTGGACGGTCTCGGACATTCTTTTCCTTGTGGTCGATCTAATGGTGGTGGTGGTGCGGCTTGCGTTCACTATCGCAGTTCAACGGCGCGTGCGTAAGCGGCCCGGATGGTGTTTTCCAGCAGGGTGTCGAGCCGGCCATCCTGCATCAGGGCCTGAAGCCCGGCCTGCGTCGTGCCATTCTTGCTGGTGACATCATTGCGCAGGGTCTCGAGCGGTTGCTCCGATTGCCGGGCCATTTCGATGGCGCCGGCCATGGTGTCGAGCACGAGGCTGCGCGCGGTTGCGGTGTCGAAACCCAGGGCCTCGGCCGCGGCGACATAGCTGCGGGCCATTTCGAATACATAGCCTGAACCGCTGCCGGCGACGGCGGTAATCCGGTCGATACGGTCTTCCTCATCAACCCAGATCGCCGAGCCGGTCGCCCTGGCGAGCGCGGTGGCGGCCTCGCGATGAGCCGGTTTGCACAGGGCATTGGCGAACAGGCCATTGACGCCCTGACCGATCATGGCCGGCAGGTTGGGCATCAAGCGGATGACCGGCCTGTCGCCGGTGAGGGCGGTGATGCGGGCGCTGGAATAGCCGGCGGCGATCGAGACAAGACAGCCATCCGGTGCCAGATGATCAATATAGGGCG
>JBNMNI010000109.1:0-5601 GCA_051275375.1 Maricaulis sp.
GCCAAGGCCGGCGTGTCGACCATTCCCGGCGCCGATGGCGAGATCGCCGATGCCGATACGGCCGTCGCGGCGGCCAAGGCGATCGGTTATCCGGTGATGATCAAGGCCTCGGCCGGTGGCGGCGGCAAGGGCATGCGCATTGCGCGCAATGAGCTCGAAACGCGCGAGGGTTTTGCCGCGGCGCGCAATGAGGCGAAGACCGCCTTTGGCGATGATCGCATTTTGATGGAGAAATTCATCGAGGAGCCGCGCCATATCGAGATCCAGGTGCTGGGCGACAAGCATGGCCATGTGATCCATCTCAATGAGCGCGAATGTTCCATTCAACGCCGCAATCAGAAAGTTCTCGAAGAGGCGCCATCGCCCTTTCTCGACGCCAAGACCCGTACCGCCATGGGCGAGCAGGCCGTCGCGCTCTCGGCCGCCGTCGATTATGACAGCGCCGGAACGGTGGAGTTCATCGTCGACAAGGATCGCAAATTCTATTTCCTCGAAATGAATACGCGCCTGCAGGTCGAGCATCCCGTCACCGAGATGACGGTGCAGCTCGACCTGGTCGAGCAGATGATCCGCTCCGCCGCAGGCCTGCCGCTCGAGCTGAGCCAGCGCGAGGTCAAGATCAAGGGCTGGGCCGTCGAGGCGCGGCTCTATGCGGAGGATCCCTATCGCGGTTTCCTGCCCTCGATCGGGCGGCTCAAGCGCTTTGTCGAGCCGAAACAGGGCCGGCTGGGCGAGGGTGAATTGCGCATCGATGCCGGGGTGAGGGAAGGCGATGAGATCTCGCTCTTCTACGATCCGATGATTGCCAAGGTGATCGGCTATGGCAAGACCCGCGAAATCGCGATCGATACGCTGGCCGCCGCGCTCGACCGGCTGCATGTCGAGGGGCTGCAATCGAATGCGCCCTTCCTGTCGGCTGTGCTCGATGAGGCGGATTTCCGCGCCGGGCGCATTCATACCGGCTATATCGACCAGCATTATCCCGATGGTTTCCATGGCACGGCACCGCGTGCCGACCAGCTGACCTGGATGGTTTGCGCTGCGGCCTTCGTGCACGAAACCGCAGAACGCCGTTCGGCCCAGATCGAGGGACGCATCACGCCGCCGCCCGCGCCGGGCGCGCGCGAATGGGTCGTGCTGATGGATGGCCGCCGTTTCCCGATCGAGATCGAACTGGGCGGACCGGGCGAAGCGCGCGTCTGGGCGCCATCGCTGGCGGAAACACAGCTCGAGCTGAAGACCGGCTGGCGTCCCGGCACGAATTTGTTCGAGGCCGAGCTGAACGGCCAGGCTTTCGCGCTGGAATTCTCTGACCGCACCGAGGGCTATCATTTGCGCCATCGCGGCTATTCGGCCGTGGCACTGGTCTGCTCGGCGCGCTCGGCCGAGCTGCACACCCTGCTGCCGGAAAAGCAGAAGGCCGATACCTCCAAACAAGTGCTCAGCCCAATGCCGGGCCTGGTGGTTTCGATCGCGGTCGAGACGGGCCAGGCAGTCAAGGGCGGCGAGATCCTGCTGGTCGTCGAGGCGATGAAGATGGAAAACGTCATCCGGGCCGAAAAGGACGGGGTGATCAAAAGCATCGGGGTCCAGCCGGGCGCTTCGGTCGCCGCCGACGAGCTGATGATCGAGTTCGAATAGGCCCGGTCGCGGCAGCGGATTCAACCAAACCCTGAATCGATCTTCACAAATTCGTGTTTTAGGCTAGTGTTCGCCGCTTCAAACGGGGAGTGCGACATGAATTTTCAGGACTTTATTCTCGATCCAAAGGATGCCCAGCGCATTCTGATCGGCGCCAATGGCAAGCTGGGACCGATGGAGTTCGCCCGCGGACTCGTTGCGATCGTTGCGGTCTCGCTGGTGCTCAGCCTGCTTTCGACCTTCCCGATGATCGGCGGGCTGTTTGGCTTGCTCAGCGCGATCGTCGGACTGGTCCTGGCCTTTTGCTGGGTCTGTATTTTCTCCAAGCGGTTTCATGATGCCGGCCAGTCCGGCTGGATGACGGTGGCAGCCATCGTGGTCGCCATGGTGTTGTTCGTTGTCGTGGGCATGATCCTGTCTCCGGTGTTCGGATCGTCCAGCTATGCCAGCATGTCGAGCCTGCAGCCGATGGGGGCAGGCTTCGTGTTCAAGACCATGGTCTCCGAGATCATCGTCAATGGCGCGCTTGGCTATTACATGTTCAAGCTGAAGCCCGTCATGATCTGACGTCCGGGGTGAAGCGTTTTCATCGCAGTGCCTGCCCCCTATCCGGTTGACGCCAGAGGCGATCAGCCGGATAGGGGGCGGCAATTGTCTTGATTGTCTGGTGCGCCGATGAATCCGCTTGTTCTGTTTCTGCCCGTTTATCGCGCCTCGGTGACGGCCTATCTGCTCGGCCTTGTCCTGCTGGCCGCGCTCGATGCGATGCGGATGCAATTCGGCCTGATCCTGATCCCCTCGGGCTTTGCCCTGATCGCGATCTGGTTCTTCGTCTACGCCCTGCACGCCAATCGGCGCCGCCATGCGATGCGTGAGCCGGCGCTGGCCATATTGCCGGTCGCCGCCGCCATTCTGGCCAAGGGCGCATCGGCCGTGGCCGGGATATTCCCTGGCCTGGTTGCGGCGATGACGGACTTCGCCGAACGCAATGGCGTCGATACGAGCGATCCGCAGGCCTTCGCCGATGCGATCAATCAGCCCGGCTTCCAGCAGGCCTTCCAGGATGATTTGCAGTCCCGCCCGGAGATACTCGACGCCTTGCTGGCCGGCATGGCCTGGCCGTCCTGGTTCGGCTTCTGGCTGGTGATTGCCTTGTTCGCGGTCTGGTTTGCCCGCATGCGTGCGCCCGTGGCGCCGCCAGCCGCGCCGGCGGCCTGACGATCAGGCTGCGGCGTCAGCGGCGAGGACGGGCGGCGACACCGCGCGCGCCGGCCCGAACACGGTGTTGAAGGCCAGGTGCAGCGCTGCGTCGAAATCGGGCATAGCCGCGTCGATGCCCAGATCGGCCAGGCTGGTGACACCGTAGAGCGGGTTTGAGATGCCGCACGGCGTGATGCCGCCGAAATGGGTCAGATCGGGCGCGACATTGAAGGCGATGCCGTGGAAGGACACCCAGCGGCGCAGGCGCACGCCGATGGCGGCGATCTTGTCTTCCCGGCCCTGGCCGCGATCAACCCAGACACCGACGCGCCCCTCGCGCGTGCCGGCCTCGACGCCAAAGGCGGCGGCGGACGCGATCAGCCAGCGTTCCAGATTGCAGACGAATTTGCGCGCATCGCGCCCTCGCTTGGTCAGGTCGAGCATGACATAGGCCACGCGCTGGCCCGGCCCGTGATAGGTGTATTCGCCGCCGCGCCCGGTCACATGGACCGGGAAACGGTCCGGTGCGAGCAGATCGCCCGGCTTGGCCGAGGTGCCGGCGGTGTAGAGCGGTGGATGCTCGAGCAGCCAGACCAGCTCGCTGGCCTCGCCCGCAGCGATCGCCGCGACGCGGGCCTCCATTGCGGCGACGGCATCGGCATAGCCGACGGGGGTCGTGGAAACGGCCCAGTCGACAGGCAATGCTGTATTTTCCATCCGTCTTAACCCCGCAGAAACCGGTTCGGTCAAACATCATCATTCCAGCGAGGAATCGCAAGTCCAGGAGTGTGTACCCTTGAGCCAGCTCGGCGCCGTGATGATCGAGATTTCCGTCCTGCTGGGACGCTCGAAAATGCCAATCCATCAATTTCTGCGGATGGGCCGCGGCGCTGTGATCCCGCTCGACAGTGGCGAGGACGACCAGGTCTGGATCCTGGCGAACAATCATCCGATCGCGCGCGGCGACGTCGTGCTGCAGGGAGATCGCATCTCGATCACGATTTCCGGGGTCGCCGATGCCAATGAATTCTTCGCAGCTGCTTAAACTGCGGTATTAGGCCCTTCACAAGGGGAGGGGATGTTGCTATCTCCCCGCCTCTTCCACGTGCGGTCGTGGCGGAATTGGTAGACGCGCAGCGTTGAGGTCGCTGTGGGGTAAAACCCGTGGAAGTTCGAGTCTTCTCGACCGCACCAGGAATTCTTCTGAACCTGTTTTCAGATCCCAGGTCTTCAGGCGCTTCGGCCTGAAGATTTCAGGCGTGGCGCTCATACGCTCTATCGCCTTTGTGACGCATGCACCCTAGTGTGCCGCTGAATCAGCCATCCAGCGCAAGGAGGCCCCCATGAGCGACATCGCTTTTGAAGACGACCTCTATCGCGAAAGTTCCGCACGGGCCGATACCGACCCGGAATTTGTCGCCGAGCTGCGCCAGGCGATCTCCGATCTCGATTCGGATCTGATCCGTCGCCTGCTCGCACCATTGCACGCAGCCGACATTGCCGATGTGCTCGAACAGCTCTCTGCTGGCCAGCAGGGCATTCTCGCCGAGCTGACACCGGACATCTTCTCCGGCGATGTCCTCGCCGAGATGGATCCGGGCACGCGCGAAGTGGTGATGGATTATCTCCATCCCTCGCACCTGGCCGCCGCGATTGCCGAACTCGACAGCGATGACGCCACCGAAGTGGTGGAGGAACTCAATCCGGCCCGCCGCGCTGCCGTGCTGGCAGAAATCTCGGACATTAATCGCGAGGCGCTCGAATCCAGCCTGGCCTTCGACGATGAGACTGCCGGCCGTCTCATGCAGCGCGAATTCGTCGCGGCGCCGGATTTCTGGACCATCGGCCATGCGATCGATCACATGCGCGAAGCGGCCGATGATCTGCCCGACAAGTTTCACGACCTGTTTGTCGTTGATACCGGGTTTCGCCCGGTCGGGGAGATTCCGGTCTGCCGTCTGCTCAGCGCCCAGCGCGATGTCCATCTGACCGACATCATGGAGCCGCCGCGTATTCTGGTGAAGCCGGAGACCGACCAGGAAGAGGTCGCCTACCTGTTCCAGAAATACCATCTCGTCTCGGCGCCCGTGGTCGACAGTGCCGGTCGCCTGACCGGGATGCTGACGCTGGAAGACATCGTCGATGTCATCCAGGACGAGAACAAGGAAGACATGCTCGCCCTGGCCGGCGTCAATGAGGCCGGTCTTGCCGATACCGTGCTGCGCTCGGTGCGCTCGCGCGCGCCCTGGCTGCTGGTCAATCTGGGAACGGCGATCCTGGCCTCCGGCGTAATTTCCATGTTCGAGGGCGCGCTGGAGCGGATTGTCGCGCTGGCTGTGCTGATGCCGATCGTCGCCTCGATGGGCGGCAATGCCGGCACCCAGTCGCTGGCCGTTGCGGTGCGAGCGATCGCCGAGCGCGACCTGACCGCAGCCAATTCAATGCGGGTGATCTGGCGCGAACTGGCGACGGGCACGATTAATGGCGTGATTTTCGCCATCCTGATTTCGTCGGTGACATTGCTCTGGTTCCGCGATTGGGAGATTGCCGCCGTGATTGGCATCGCCATGATCGTCAATCTATCCCTTGCAGGGCTTTCGGGGATTCTCATTCCGCTCGGCCTGGTGCGCGCCGGGGCCGACCCGGCCGTCGCCTCCTCGGTGTTTGTGACGACCGTGACCGATGTTGTCGGCTTCCTGGCGTTTCTGGGACTGGCGACAATCGTCCTGTTATGATGATATCAAGCCGGGTGCAGGGCGA
>JBNMNI010000110.1:0-5548 GCA_051275375.1 Maricaulis sp.
CTTCACCGTCTTGGGATAGATCGACCAGGCCTCCTGGGCGCAGGTGCCAAGCCCGGCTTCGGTGGCGGCGAGCAGGAAGGACTGGATGAACATGCCCAGATCCGACCACTGGCCCTCCTGCATATCCCGATGGATCGAGACGAACAGCCCGACCGGAGCGCCGAAGAATTCGAAATTGCGCGCGACATGAACCAGGCGCGCCATCTTGTCCTCGCGCGGGATATCCATCGCGGCATAGACGGCCTCGCCGCAGGCGAAACGCCGGGCGCGCCAGGGATCGATGATCGGCTTGGGATAGATCTGGTATTCCAGCTCGGGCTCGCCAAATGGGTGGGTCGCCTGGGTCGTCCTGACGGCATCGATGACGCTCTGGCGCGCTGCGCCTGTCACCACATGCACTTGCCAGGGCTGGAGATTGCCGCCTGAAGGCGCGCGGGCGGCGAGGCTCAGCAATTCGCGCAGCTGCGCTTCGCGGACCGGGGTGTCGAGATAGGCGCGCGTCGAGATGCGCGCCGCCAGGGCGTCACGCACCTCCATCAGATCGAAAAGCTCGTGCCGCAGCCGCAGGCGGCGGTGGCATTGGGATTTCGGATCTGGAAGGAGGCGCCGATCAGCTCGTCGACATAATCGATTTCCGAGCCTTCCAGGAAGGGCAGGGAGGCCTCGTCAATCACTACCTTGGCGCCGTCGCGCTCGAGCAGGAGATCATCGGCATGGACGGCGGTGTCGAGGTCGAATGTGTAGGAGAAGCCGGAACAGCCGCCGCCGACGACGCCTATGCGCAAGAGGCTCGCTCCGCCCTGGCTGGCAAGGATGGTGTTGATCTGTTGCGCCGCATTGGCGGAAAGTGTCACAGGTGTTGTCATGATCAGGCCATATCCGGCGTTCAGTTTAAGGGTTGGATGTTCTATATGGACCCGCACCGGCATGGATGAAAGAGCTGAGCGACATGATTATAGCCGCCAATGACCGGTTTCGCGCACCCTGTGCCTGCCACCCGTCCCAATCGCGCGGCCGGCTGTTCGCCCAGCCCGACAGCGCCATGCGCAATGCCTTCCAGCGTGATCGCGACCGCATCATCCATTCCGGCGCCTTCCGGCGATTGAAGGAAAAGACCCAGGTCTTCGTTGCCCATGAGGGCGATCAATACCGCACCCGGCTGACGCATTCGCTGGAAGTGTCCCAGATCGCTCGCACCCTGGCGCGGGCGCTGGGCGGCGATGAGGACCTCGCCGAGACCCTGGCCCTGGCACACGATCTGGGCCATCCGCCTTTTGGCCATTCGGGCGAGCGTGTGCTGGCCGAGAAGATGAAGACTTTCGGCGGGTTTGACCATAATGCCCAGACCTTGCGCGTCGTCACCAAACTTGAAGTGCGCTATCCGCAGTTCGACGGCCTCAATCTGACCTGGGAAACGCTTGAAGGCGTGGTGAAGCATAATGGGCCGCTAATGCCGCAGGGCGCTGACGGGGGTGACCTGGCCTGGGCCTTCACCGATTACGCCGACTGGAGGGCGCTGGAGCTGCATACCCATGCCGGTCTGGAGGCCCAGATCGCGGCGCTATCCGACGATATCGCCTATAATAATCACGATCTCGATGATGGATTGCGCTCGGGCATATTGGAGATCGAGCCTTTGCTCGACCTGCCGCTTGTCGGCGATATTTTCCGGCGCGTCGCCGCGCGCTGGCCCGATATCAAGCGCACGGTAATGATCCATGAGGCGGTGCGCGAGCTGATCGGGTTGATGGTCGGCGATGTGCTCGAGGAGACGAAGCGGCGCCTGGCCGAGGCGCAGCCGGACAGTGCCGACGGCTTGCGCCAGCTGGACCGGCCGATGGTCGCCTTCTCCGAAGACATGCTGGAGATACTGGCGGCGCTGCGGCGGCATTTGTTCGCCAATATGTATCGCCATTACAAGGTCAACCGCATGATGAGCCAGGGACAGCGTGTGATGAGCGATCTGTTCGATCTCTATCTTGGCGATCCCGGCGTGCTGCCAACCGATGTGCAGGCCGACATGGCCGAGGCCGGATCGGCGCAGACAGCGCGCGCGGTTTGCGATTATATCGCCGGCATGACGGACCGTTTCGCGGTCGAGGAACATCGCCGCCTGTTCACCATCCAGGGCTATTACTGATGCCCAAGGCCCGTCAGGCTGCGAGTTCGGTAAGTGCATGGGGCATACAATGTTATCGTGATGGAGTGCCGTGCGATTCGCGCGGCGCAGCACCAGGACCAGACGCCGGGACAAGATGACGGATCAGGACGACGACGCGCGCCTCGGGGCCTATGCCCCACCGACTGACGAATTCGCGACATTCGACGCGCGCGACGAGGATTCGCGGCGCGGCCCGCTCCTGCTGGCCGCAGCCTTTGCCGTCTTCGTGCTGTTTCTCGGCGTGGTCTGGAGCGCCTATAATCAGGGCCTGCGCGAGAGCGGCCGCGAGGGCGCACCGCGCCTTCTCGCCAATAGCGAGCCCTATCGCGAGCGCCCGCTCGATCCGGGCGGCGAGCAGACGCCGGACACTGATATGGAAGTCTATGACCGGCTGAGTGGCGAGGATCATACCAATGAGACCGTCACCACCCGTCCCGGACCGGAAGAGCCGCTCGACGAGAACCGGCCGGCCCTGCGCATCGAAACCGTTGATGCCGACCAGACCGGCACCCAGCCCGAGCCCGACAGGGCGCCGCCACCCGATGTGACGCCGCGCCAGGCGCCTGATCGCCCGGCAGCCAGAGAGCCGGCTGCCAGAGAGCCGGTTCTCAGGGAACCGGTTGTGACCGAACCGGCCCCGCAGAGGGCCGAGCCCGCAGTGCCGCCGGCTGCCACCGGCTCCGCGATTGCCATCGATACGAGCGGCGAGTGGGTGGTGCAGATTGCCTCCTTCCGCACCCAGGCGGATGCCGAGGCGGCCTGGCTCAACTTCCAGACCCGTTTTTCCAGCATTGGTGCCGGCGTGGCGCCGGATGTGGTTGAGGTCGATATTCCCAATCGCGGTGTCTATCATCGCCTGCGTATCGCCGCCTTTGCCAGCCGCGATGCGGCTGTGGCCTATTGCGACCGGCTGCAGCAGGGCGGGCAGGACTGCCTGGTCGCGCGCCGATGAGCATCAGTGCCGCGATCTACGGATTGTCAGGGCCCAAGCTGACGACAGTCGAGAAGGCATTTTTTCGCGATGCCGATCCCTGGGGCTTCATCCTGTTTGCGCGCAATATTGACGGACCGCGCCAGCTCACCCGGCTCACCGCCAGCCTGCGCGATGCGCTGGGGCGCAATGTGCCGATCCTGATCGACCAGGAGGGCGGACGTGTGGCCCGTCTCAAACCGCCGACCTGGCGCAAGGCACCGCCGGCACAGGAATTCGGCGATCTGTTCGAACGCGAGCCGGAAGCGGCGATCGCGGCGGTAAGGCTCAATCACCGTCTGCTGGCGCATGAATTGCGCGGCGTCGGCGTCGATGTCGATTGTGCCCCCGTGCTCGATCTGCGCATTCCCGGGGCCGATGACATCATTGGTGACCGCTCCTTTGGCGAGACGCCCGATATCGTCGCCCTGCTTGGCCAGGCCGCAATGGACGGGCTGATGGCCGGCGGCGTTGCGCCGGTTATCAAACACATTCCCGGCCATGGCCGCGCCGATGCCGACAGCCATCTGGCCCTGCCGCGCGTCACCGAGGAACACGGCCTGCTGTCGGAGACGGATTTTGCCGCCTTCAGAAAGCTCAACAAGGCTGTGATGGCGATGACGGCGCATATTGTCTACACCGATATCGATCCGGAAAACCCCGCCACCACCTCACGCGATCTGGTTGGCAATGTCATCCGCGGCGAGATCGGTTTTGACGGTTTTCTGATGACCGATGATCTGTCGATGAAGGCGTTGTCAGGCACATTCCGCCAGCGCGGCGAAGCCTCGATCCGCGCCGGCTGTGATATTCTGCTACACTGCAATGGCGAGCGCGGCGAAATGCGCCAGGTCGCCGAAGCGGCGCCGCGACTGGCCGGCAAGGCGCTGGAACGGGCAGTCCTGGCCGAGCAGGCCCGGGACGGGATCGAGGATTTCGATCCGCAAGCCGGCGAATCGGAGCTCAATGCCCTGCTGGAGCTGGCCAAGCGGTGAGGGCCCGGGCGTTGATGGGCCAAATAGTGAGGGTGATGTGAGCGAGGAGTTCGAGGAAGAACTCAGATTCGAGGCGGCCGAGGAGGCCGAAACGGACGCGCTTGTCGTCGATCTCGACGGTTTCGAGGGCCCGCTCCATTTGCTGCTGGCGCTGGCGCGCAAGAAGAAAATCGATCTCGCCCGTATTTCAATCCTGGAACTGGCGGAACAATATCTCGGCTTCATGGCCGCCGCGAGCCGCAAGCGGCTCGATCTCGCCGCCGATTATCTGGTGATGGCAGCCTGGCTGGCCTTTCTCAAATCCAAACTCCTTCTGCCCAAACCGCCGCGCGATGATGACGCGCCGGTCGAGGTGCTGGCCCAGGCGCTGGCCTTCCGCCTGCGGCGCCTCGACGCGATGCGCGCGGCCGGCGAAGCCCTGCACGCCCGGCCGCTGGAAAATCGCGATGTCTTCATGCGCGGCGCACCCGAGGGCGTGCGCTCGACGCGGTCCGTGATCTATGAGGCCGATCTGCACGATCTGCTCTCGGCCTATGGCACACGCCGCTCGGCCCGGATCCGCTCGGTCTACCGGCCGCACGTCCCGCGTGTTTACGGTCTGGAAACTGCGCGCGAGCGGCTCGAAACGCTGCTGCCGCAGGTGAAAGACTGGTGTGAGTTTGATAGCCTTCTGCCCGGTGAGGCCGATCTGGGCGCCAACCCGCCGCCGCGCATTTCGGTGCGGGCGAGTTCGGTGCTGGCAGCGCTGGAAATTACCAAGGACGGGCATGCGCAGCTGCGGCAGCGCGAGCCCTATGCGCCGCTTTTTGTGCGTGGCTGCGACAGGAATGAGACCGCTGATGAGTGATGAGGACGATACCCGCACTGCGGAACCGGTTGCCGATCCGATCGCTGATGCGATTGCGAGCCTGCGCGCCCAGGCGGTGCATCAGGGGCCTCGCTCTGACCGGGAGGCCTCCGAGGCGCTCGGGCTGAGGCTTGCGGTCGATACCGAGCGGGAGAATCTGCGCCTGCTCGAGGCGCTGCTGTTTGCCGCCGCCGAACCGCTCGACGAGGAAACCCTGATCGGACGGATGCCGCTGGAAACCAATATCCAGCACCTGCTTGCCACCCTGGCCGAGGAATATGCCTCGCGCGGCGTGCGCCTGGTGGAGGTTGGCGGGCGCTGGCGGTTCGAGACGGCACCCGACCTGGCCGAAGCCCTCAATGAGGTGCGGCAGGAGCCGCGCAAACTGTCGCAGGCGGCGCTGGAGACCCTGTCCATCATTGGTTATCACCAGCCGGTGACGCGGGCGGAGATCGAGGAAATCCGTGGCGTCGCCGTCTCCAAGGGCACGCTGGATTTGTTGTTCGAACTGCGCTGGATCCGTCCGCGCGGCCGCCGCCGCACGCCGGGCCGGCCTTTGACCTATGGCACGACGC
>JBNMNI010000111.1:0-5540 GCA_051275375.1 Maricaulis sp.
CATTTGACCACGGCGAAACCCGGCAGGGCCATGGTGGGAGAAGACCGGCATTAGGGTTCGACCGTTCATCTCCTTCCATTTCGACACAGGGCCCGCGAGGGGCCTGAGCAAATCTCCGTGTGCGGGGTGCCTCCGGCGCCACACTCACACATCTACTCATCCCCGGCTCCGGCCGGCACCCCGCACTCCTCATCTCGCCAGGCGGCAGCGTCGTGGCGATATCGGTGCAGAGCCCGTTTCCACCCTTGCCTGTAGGAGGCCTGTATGACCCATCACCGCAACACTCACTCCACCCGCCGCCCCGGCCGCGGCGGCCAGATCCTTCAGATCGGCCAGCCCGGCCCGGCACCCGATCCCGAGGCCGCCGCGCGTGCCGCCTTCGAGGCCGGCGAGGCCGCGCTGCGCGCCGGCCAGACGCTCAATGCGGGACGCTGGTTGAGACTGTCGCGCAGCCTGCTCGCGCTTGGCCGCGATATCGAGGCGCTCGCCCGGCAGAAGGCGGCGGCCAAGCCGCTCTTCACGCCAGGCATCAGCCCGGAGGACATCGCGGACGAAGACGCCTTCGAGGCCGATGTGATGGCGATCGTGCTCGCCCGCGAAGCGGGCCAGCCGGAGCCGGAGCCGCGTTATGAAGGCTCACTGGAAGATGCCGATTTCTACATCCGTCTTCGCGCCGCCCAACGCGCAGGCCTGTTCGATGAGGTCGCCTTCCAGCGCGGCGAGCTCGATCTGGACGAACTCGATCTCGATGCCTGGCTGCCACCAGCCTGGCATTCAAGCTAGTCCGCCATAGCCGCCGCCGCGTCCGGCTCCGCCAGGCACAGCCAGCGGCTCAGATTGATGCGCGAGGGATTGGACACCCAGCCGGTGACGCGCGGGCTGACCAATTGCCGGTTGGCCTCGAAGAAGACCGGGATGACCGGCGTGCGATCGAGGAAATACTGTTCGGCCTGGGCCAGCAGCGCATTGTGCTCGGCCTCGTCGGGCGTGTGCAGGGCCGCATCGGTCAGCGCATCGAAGGCCGCATCATTCCAGCGCGAATAATTGATCTCGCCGGCCCGGGTCTCGTATTGGAACAAGACGCCATAGGGGTCGTTGAAATCCGGCGTCCAGCCCGAGGTCGAGACCTGGAAATCGCCGCCGCGCATGGCATCGTAATGGATCTGGCTATCGCCGGTGATCACCTCGACCTGGACCCAGGGGGCGATCGTCATCCAGTCCTGCTGGATCACCGGAATGATGCGCGGCCAGCTGGCGGCCGGCTGGTAATCGAGCTCGAACACCAGCGGATTATCGGGGCCGAAACCGGCGCTCTCGAGCAGGCGGCGGGCCTCGGCGCGGCGCGCCGGCATCGGCTCGTCGGCATAATCCACCCCTGGCCCCTCGAGCCGGCCGTGAATACCAGCCGCCACCATGCGCCAGGCCGGCGCATCGAAGCCGCCAAGCACATCCTGGGTGAGGAAGCGGCGGTCGATCGCCATCGCCAGGGCGCGGCGCACATCGGGATTGTCGAAGGGCGGCGAGGTGACGTTGAAATCAATCGTGCGGATCACGAAGCCGGGCACCGAGCGCACCAGTTCCGGATTGCGCTCCATCAGGAAGCCCGTGTTCGAACTGGAGAAATCGACATTGAGATCGAGCTCGCCGCTGCGCACCCGGCGTTCGGCGGCGGCCGTATTCACCGTCGGAAAATAATAGATATCCGTCAGGCAAACCTCTGCCGCATCGTAGAAATTCGGGTTTGCAACCAGGTGGATATAATTATTCGACCGCCATTCAGCCAGCGTATAGGGCCCGCTGGTGACCATGTTTTCCGGCCGCACCCAGCGATCGCCAAAGGCCTCGACCGTGTGGCGCGGGATCGGCTGGCCGTAATACATCAGCACGGTCGGCAGATAGGGCGCCGGATAATTGAGCCGTACTTCCACCGTCTGCGCATCAATGGCGCGAACGCCGAGGCTGTCGACCGGTGCCCGCCCCTCATACACTTCCTGGGCATTGGCGATCATCAGCAGCGGGGCGGCGAATTGATTGCCCGTGAGCGGATCGAGCGGCCGGCGCAGGCCGAACACGACATCATCGGCCGTGATCGGCGCCCCATCCGACCAGATCGCGCCCTCGCGCAAGCTAAAGGTCCACACCAGCCCGTCCGCCGAGACCTCGACACCGGACGCCAGCGCCAGGACGGGCTGGGCATCGGCGGTCGGCTCATACAGGCCGACGAAGAGATCGGCGACGATGGTGCGCTCGTCGGAGATCTGGGCCAGATCCGGATCCAGGCTCAGCGGCTCGATGCGATTGCCGCGATTGAGCGTGGTGCCATTATCCACCGCCGCGCCGCCGCAGCCGGCAAGCACAGCAGACAGGCTGGCGACGAGGCCAAGCGTGATCCAGTCAGACTTCATCGATCCATTTCCCCCGAAACATCCGCAGTAACACTGGGCCAGTCCCGCCGCCGGCACAAGATGTTTGCCCGGGAGGGGGGAGGGGCGTTGCGGCGCGGGCGCCGCCCTCGCCGTCTCATATTTTCATAGCCGCCCTGCGCCGTCCGGCTGAGAATTCTCGTGACGCCCGCCATCTGCCCCGTTATGCGGGGCCCCTGTCAGGATTTACGCCATGCTCGAACTCTTTCTCTCCGCCCTCGTCACCTTCTTCGTCGCGATCGACCCGCCCGGTGTGGCACCGATCTTCTTCGCGCTGACCGATGGCTCGCCCAAGGCGCACCGCCGGGCGATGGCGTATAAATCCGTGCTGATCGCGACCGGCGTTCTGCTGGCCTTCGCACTGGGCGGCCGTCTTCTGCTCGATGCCATGCATATCAGCCTCGACGCCTTTCGCACCGCAGGCGGGGTTCTGCTCTTCCTGATGGCGCTGGAGATGATCTTCGAAAAGCGCACCGAGCGGCGCGAGGAGCGGGCCGAGAAACTGACCGAGGAACACGAGGCCCATCCGGAAGTCTGGGACGATATCTCGGTCTTCCCGATGGCGATCCCCATGCTCGCCGGCCCCGGGGCCATCGCGACGATCATGCTGTTCATGTCCGAGGCCCACACGCTGGCGCAACAGGCCGTGGTCTTTGCCGGCGTCGGGATCAACCTGCTGATCTGCCTGGTGGTTTTCCTGATCATCGGGCCGGTGATGAAATTCGTCGGCGCCTCGATGGCGGCGATGATCACGCGGATTCTCGGCGTCATCCTGGCCGCACTCGCGACCCAGTTCATCTTTGACGGCATCCAGGGTGCCTTCATGACCAACTGATCCCGCCAGGCATCCAGGCCGTCAGCAACGAAAAATTAGGGCTGATCTGTCATTCTGCACTGCTAGGGGTCCGTCAAAGAGACCCCGCAGGTGATGGAGAATTGGATGGGTTTTCGTCTCGCCATGACAGTCGCCGCAGCCCTTTTGACCGCGGGCGGGCTGACAGCCGCCGCCTATAGTTTCACGCAAGGACAGACCGACCAGGCGATCGCCTTCGGTTGGCCAGCCATCGCGACGGCAATCGCCTTTGCGATTGTCATCCCGTCGCAATCACGGGTGAAAACGCAGATTCAGGACTTGCTGGATAATGGTTTGAAGAAGGGCGCGTAAAGGTCGGGCCGCCGGTCGCGGAACACGCCCCAGGCGGCGCGGTGCCGCTGCAGGAAGTCACGATCGAACGTGCCTGACACAATGCCCTCCTCGGTCTTGCCGAGTTCGCTGACCTTCTCGCCCGTATGGTCGCAGACGAAGGACGAGCCGTAGAAGACCTGGCCATCCTCATTGCCAATGCGATTGGCGGCCAGCACCGGCATCACATTCGCCACGGCATGCCCTTGCATGGCGCGCTGCCAGCGCGCTGACGTGTCGAGGCTTGCATCATGCGGCTCCGAGCCGATCGCCGTCGGGTAGAGCAGGACTTCGGCGCCGAGCAGCGCCATCGCCCGCGCCGCCTCGGGAAACCACTGATCCCAGCATATCCCGACACCGATACGGCCGAAACGCGTATCCCAGACCTTGAAACCCGTATTGCCCGGCCGGAAGTAGTATTTCTCCTGATAGCCGGGGCCATCGGGAATATGGCTCTTGCGATAGACGCCCATCGGGCGGCCATCGGCATCGATCATCACCAATGAATTGTAATAAGCCTGCCCGTCGCGCTCATAGATCGAGACCGGGATCACGACGCCGAGCTCGGCGGCAAGCTCGCTCATCGCGATGACGCAGGGATGCTCCATCGCCGGCCAGGCACGGGCGAAATTGGCTTCGTCCTGGGTCTTGCAGAAATACGGTCCCTGGAAGAGTTCCGGCGGCAGCACGACCTGCGCACCCGCTGCCGCAGCCTGGCGGATCATCGCCGAGACGCGTTTGATATTGTCGGCGATGTCATCGCCAAACCCGGTCTGCAGGCCGGCGATGGTGATCGTCTGGTTCATGGCTTCGTCTTCGCTGGAATATGGGTCGTGACGCAGTGGAAGGCACCGCCACCGCTCAGAATGGCACTGGCGCGGCAGCCGACCACATCACGGCCGGTAAACAGGCTGCGCAGCGCATCAAGCGCCGCCGCTTCGCTCGCTGTCCCATAGGTCGGGACGACGAGGTTACGCGGCCCGATCACCCAGTTCATATAGCTCGCCGGCAGAACTTCGCCGGCCTTGCCAAGGACACGCCCCGGGGACGGGATCCGGTGGATCTTCAGCTTGCGGCCGCGCGCATCAGTCATGGCGGCCAGCTGGCCCATGATCGATTCGAGCATTTCGGCCTGCGGATCGTCCGCGCCAAAACCCTGCATGCACACGATCTCGCCCGGGCGGACGAAGCGGGCGATATTGTCGACATGGCCATCGGTGTGATCGCCGACCAGGCCCTTATCGATCCACAGCACTTTTTCCACGCCGAGCGCGGCCTTCAGGCGTTCCTCAACCTGTGCTTCAGTGAGATCGCCATTGCGGTTCTTGTTGAGCAGGACATCGCGCGTGGTGATCACCGTGCCTTCGCCATCGAATTCAAAGGCGCCGCCCTCGGCGATCATCTCGACATCGACAATGCGGGCATCGACCATGCGGGCAATCGCGGTACCGACTGTCAAATCGCCGGGGATCTGGAACTTGCCGCCCCAGCCATTGAAGGGGAAGCGGGCAGCCACCAGCTCGCCATCGCGGCGCAGGAAGACCGGTGCCGTGTCACGGGTCCAGACATCGCCGTAATTCTGGCGGACCAGCACGGCCTTGTCGCTGATCGCGGCACGGGCCGAGGCCTCGGTCTCGTCATTCGAGACGAGCACGGTCAGGGGCAGGCGCTCGCCGCCGGGCGCGGCTTCCACCAGCGCCGTCAGGAAGGCAGCAAACTCGACCCGCGCGGGCTCGAGATTTTCCTTCCAGATACTGGCCTCGGAAGGCCAGCACGTGACGATTTGATCAGGAATTTGCGATTCGTGGGAGATGGTGTGTTTGCTCATGCTCGCGCCTCTATCACGCTGGGGATCAACACGCGAGCGCAAAAAAGCAAGGCCCCCGCACAAAAAAGAAGGGCGGCCCGAGAGCCGCCCTTCCACTTGCTATTTG
>JBNMNI010000112.1:0-5537 GCA_051275375.1 Maricaulis sp.
CCAGCCTGCCCAAGGACGCCATCGAGACCCATGTCTCGCTGTTCGACGGTTCCAATTGCGGCTTCCGCCTGACAGACAAACCGGTCCAGGCCGTCCAGCACCACCCGGAAGCCTCGCCCGGCCCGCAGGACAGTTTCGGCGTCTTCACGCGCTTTGTCGCATCGTTGAAGGTCAGCGAACCGGCCTGAGCCCCTTCCCCTGGACACAAATCACGGCAAGATGGCGCGATGTTGAACCGCCGCACCCTCCTCGCCGCCTCCGCCGCCACCGGCCTCGCTGCCTGTTCGCGCACCGACACGCCTGCCGGCATGCTGCGCGTCGCGATCGAGACCCTGCCCGACAGTCTCGACCCGGCGCTGGGTGAATTTGCCTCGGCGGCCCTGGTCTACAAACAGATCCATGCCGGCCTGACCGATTACGCCCCTGACGGCAGCGTCGCGCCAGGTATCGCGACAAGCTGGCGGGTCGCGCCGGACGGGCTGAGCTGGGTCTTCACCCTGCGCGAGGATGCGCGCTGGTCCGACGGTCACCCGCTGACGGCAGCGGATGTCGTCTGGTCGGCCCGGCGCCTGGTCAACCCGCAAGAGAGCTTTGCCAATCTGGGCGATTTCTTCGCCGTCGCGAATGCCCGCGCCGTGCTGGCCGGCGAAATGCCGCCCGAAGCGATGGGCTTTGCCGCGCTGGACGACCACACGATCGAGGTGCGCCTCGACACGCCGCTCGGCCTGTTGCCAACCCTGATGCGCGAATTCTACCCTTTCCCGCGCCACGCCATCGAAGCGCATGGCCGCGACTGGATCCGGCCGGAAAACATCGTCACCGCCGGCGCCTATACCGTGACCGCCGCCAGCCAGATGAGCCTCGATCTGATCAAGAACCCGCATTATGCCGGCGCGGCAGACGTCACCATAGAGCGCATCCGCATCGATGCCGTGCGCGATGCCGGCACACGGACCCGCATGTTCCGGGCCGGCGAATATGATCTCGCCGAAAAACCACCGGGCAATCAGATCGGCTTCTGGCGTGAGCGGCTGGGGACGCAATTTCGCAGTTTCGACGCGCCGATCCTTCGCTATCTCAAGGTCAATCATGCGCGCCCCGGACTGGCGACGCCCGCAGCCCGCCGGGCCCTGTCGGTGGCCATCGACCGCGGTTTCATCGCCGCCAACTTTTTCGACGACACGGCGCGCGTCACCCATCGCATCATCCCGACCGCCGGCGAGGCGCTCGATCCGATTGACCTGCACGGCTCGCGCCTGCGTCCGACCATCGATCCCGAATTGCCCGAACGCGTCCAGATCCGCACCACGCCCGGGGTCAGCGAACAGATCGCCATCGCCATCGCCGATGACTGGCAACGGGTTGGCGTCGAGGCCGAGCTCCTGGTGAGCTATCCGACCGATCTCTACCAGGCGATCGATAGCGGCGATTTCGACATCGCCGTCGCCGGCTTCAATCGTGGGCTCAAAGCTGATCCATTCTTCATGCTTGACCCGTTCGTGCCGGGCGGATTTGCCGCGAATTTCAATTGGGACAATCCCGATTTCGCCGCCGAGATGGACCTCGCCCGAAGCGAGAGCGACCCGGTCGTCCGCGCCATCGCCTATCGCGAGGCCGAGCGTCTTATCCTTGCCGACCAGGCCATCATCCCGCTGCTGCACGAACGCGCCCACTGGCTGGTCAGCGAACGCGTCGCCGGCACGCGATCCGACATCCAGCCGATGTTGTGGCGTGATCTCGGCCTGACAAGCGCCTGATCGGCGGCCGACACTCTCCTCCGTCAACGGATTACAGGAAAAGTCTCACATAAAGTCTCGCCATGGCGGCGATTCCCAGTTAGGAACCCGCTTCAGCACTAAATCTGTTTCGTCCGCCCGACGCTGCCCCTCGCAGCGGCAGGTTTGACGCGCGCGCACGTGAGACTGGAACCCCATGCCCAAACGCACCGACATCAAATCCATCCTGATCATTGGCGCCGGTCCGATCGTTATCGGCCAGGCCTGCGAATTCGATTATTCCGGGGTGCAGGCGGTGAAGGCACTGAAGGCCGAGGGCTATCGGGTGATCCTGGTCAATTCCAATCCGGCCACCATCATGACCGATCCGGAACTCGCCGACGCGACCTATATCGAGCCGATCACGCCGGAAATGGTCACCAAGGTGATCGAGATCGAACGCCCCGACGCGCTGCTGCCAACCATGGGCGGCCAGACGGCACTCAATTGTGCCCTCGAGCTCGACCGGCGCGGCGTGCTGAAACTGTTCAATGTCGAAATGATCGGCGCCAAGGCCGATGTGATCGACAAGGCGGAAAACCGCCTGCGCTTCCGTACCGCGATGGAAAAAATCGGTCTGGAAAGCCCGCGCTCAGCCGTCGTCCACTCGATGGACGAGGCCGAGGCGGCGATGATCGAGATCGGCCTGCCGACCATTATCCGCCCCTCCTTCACGCTTGGCGGCACCGGCGGCGGCATCGCCTATAATGTCGAGGAATTCCGCCATATCTGCCAGACCGGTCTGGATGCCTCGCCCGTCGACGAGATCCTGGTCGAGGAGAGCATTGTCGGCTGGAAGGAATTCGAGATGGAGGTCGTCCGCGACAAGGCGGATAATTGCATCATCATCTGCTCGATCGAGAATATCGATCCGATGGGCGTGCATACCGGCGATTCCATCACCGTCGCGCCGGCCCTGACCCTGACCGACAAGGAATACCAGATCATGCGCTCGGCCTCGATTGCCGTGCTGCGCGAGATCGGTGTCGAGACCGGCGGTTCCAATGTCCAGTTCGCGGTCAATCCGGCCGATGGGCGCATGGTGGTGATCGAGATGAATCCGCGCGTCTCGCGCTCCTCGGCCCTGGCGTCGAAAGCGACCGGATTCCCGATCGCCAAGGTCGCGGCCAAGCTGGCCGTCGGCTATACGCTCGACGAAATCGACAATGACATCACCAAGGGCGCGACCCCGGCCAGTTTCGAACCGACGATCGATTATGTCGTCACCAAGATCCCGCGTTTTGCCTTCGAGAAATATCCCGGCGCCGAAGCGACGCTCTCGACCTCGATGAAATCGGTCGGCGAAGTGATGGCGATCGGCCGCACTTTCCAGGAAAGCATGCAAAAAGCCCTGCGCTCGCTGGAGACCGGCCTGTCCGGCTTCGACGAGATGACGCTGCCCGGCGTCGATGAAGCGGTCGACGAGACCGCGCGCAAACAGGCGGTTCGCGCCGCCCTGGCGATACCCAGCCCGGACCGGCTGCTGGTCATCGCCCAGGCCTTCCGCGAGGGCCTCTCGGTCGAGGAAGTCCGCGCCGCCTCGCTCTACGAGCCCTGGTTCCTGCGCCAGATCGAGGAACTCGTCCTGGTCGAGGGCGATATCGCCACGCTGGGCCTGCCCACCGAGGCCGCCGCATTTCGCGCCCTCAAGGCGATGGGCTTCTCCGATGCGCGGCTGGCGCAATTGACCAAGCAGGAAGAAGTCGCAGTGCGCCGCGCCCGCCGCGCGCTGGGCGTGCGGCCCGTCTTCAAGCGCGTCGATACCTGCGCTGCCGAATTCGCCTCACCGACGCCCTATATGTATTCCTGCTATGAAACGCCGGCCTTTGACGGCACGGTCGAATGCGAGGCCGCACCGACGGGCCGCAAGAAGGCAATCATTCTCGGCGGCGGACCCAACCGGATCGGCCAGGGCATTGAATTCGATTATTGCTGCTGCCACGCCGCCTTCGCCTTTGCCGAGATGGACATTGAATCCATCATGGTCAATTGCAATCCGGAAACCGTCTCAACCGATTACGACACCGCCGACCGGCTGTATTTCGAACCGCTGACGATCGAGGACACGCTCGAACTGATCGAGACCGAACGCTCGAACGGCACCCTGCTCGGTGTCGTCGTCCAATATGGCGGCCAGACCCCGCTCAAGCTCGCCGCCGAGCTCGAAGCGGAAGGCGTGCCGATCCTCGGCACCCCGCCGGACGCGATCGATCTGGCCGAAGACCGCCAGCGCTTCAAGGATCTGCTCAACCGGCTCGGTCTGCGCCAGCCGCCCAATGTCATCGTCCATTCCGAGGAAGAGGCGCGCGCAGCGGCTGAAAAGCTTGGCTTCCCGCTGGTGCTGCGCCCCTCCTATGTGCTGGGCGGACGCGCGATGGAAATCATCCGCGAGACCGACAGCCTGGAGCGCTATCTGCGCGATGCCGTCAATGTCTCGGGCAAGACCCCGCTGCTGCTCGATCGCTATCTGACCGATGCCGACGAGATTGATGTCGATGCGATCTGCGATGGCCAGACCGTCTGGGTGGCCGGCGTGATGCAGCATATCGAGGAGGCCGGCGTGCATTCCGGCGACAGCGCCTGTTCGCTGCCGCCTTATTCCCTGTCGGCGGAAATGATCGCCGAGCTCAAGCGCCAGACCGTCGCCATGGCGATGGCGATTGGCGTCAAGGGGCTGATGAATGTCCAGTTCGCGGTCAAGGATGGCGAGATCTTCGTGCTCGAAGTCAATCCGCGCGCCTCGCGCACGGTGCCCTTCGTCGCCAAGGCGATCGGCCAGCCGGTCGCCAAGCTCGCGGCCAAGGTCATGGCCGGTGCCTGCCTGGCCGATTTCAAGCTCAAGGATCCGGCGCCGAAACACATGTCGGTCAAGGAGGCCGTGATGCCGTTTGCGCGCTTCCCCGGCGTCGACCCGGTGCTCGGGCCTGAAATGCGCTCGACCGGCGAAGTGATGGGCATCGACACCACATTCGAGGCTGCCTTCGCCAAGGCCGAACTCGGTGCCGGCATTCATCTGCCGCGCTCGGGTGGCGTCTTCATCTCGCTGCGCGAGGGCGACAAGGCGGCGATGGTCGAACCGGCTCGCGTTCTGGCCATGCTCGGCTTCACCATTCTGGCAACCGGCGGCACGGCCAAGACATTCAGCGACGCCGGCGTTCCGGTCACGCGAGTCAACAAGGTATTCGAAGGCCGGCCCCATATCGTCGATCTGATGAAGAATGGCGAGGTCCAGCTGATTTTCAACACAACAGAAGGCCGCCAATCGCATCTCGACAGTTATTCGATACGCCGCAGCGCGCTTGAGATGAAAATCCCTTGTTATACAACCGCTTCGGCGGCGCGAGCGGCAATCATGTCGCTGCGGCGCATCGATGATGGGGCGCTGGAACCGCGCGCCCTGCAAAGCTACTCTTGATGGTATGCAGCTCTGGCGCTAGCCTGTTCTGATTTCCCGTAGTTAAGTGGTCGTATGAACAAGATCCCAATGACCGTCGCAGGGCAAAAAGCCCTCGACGAAGAACTGAGACGTCTCAAAAGTGAAGAACGCCCGGCGGTGATCGCGGCGATCTCCGAGGCACGCGAGCACGGCGATCTCTCCGAGAACGCCGAGTATCATGCGGCCAAGGAACGCCAGGGCTATATCGAGGGCCGCGTGCAGGAGCTTGAAGACAAGCTGGCCCGCGCGCAGGTCATCGATGTCACCAAGATGGGCGGCGTCAGCGTCAAGTTCGGCGCCACGGTTACCGTGCTCGATGAAGACAC
>JBNMNI010000113.1:0-5535 GCA_051275375.1 Maricaulis sp.
TCATCCCCGGCTTCGTCGTCTTCCTCGTCCAGATAGGTCGGCTCGGTACGGCCGAGCACTTCGGGGATGTCGCCGAGCGAGAGCGGGTCGACGCCCTCGGGACACCAGGCCTCGTCGATCTCGACATTCCAGAAGCCTTCCGCCTGGGCCGCGCCGGCGGCCAGCTTGCAGGCCTGGTCCTTGTCAGCCGCGACCACACCATAGGTGACGAAGCCCTCGCCGACCGCGTCCTCGATCTGGACCAGGACGTTGAAACCGGTGAGTGCCATCAGGCCTGTTCCAGCTTGCGCCAGGTTGAGCCTTCCGGACCGTCATCGACCTGGACATTCAGCGCGGTCAGTTCGGCGCGCACGGCGTCGGCGGCGGCCCAGTCCTTGGTCTCGCGCGCCACCTGGCGCTTGACGATCAGGGCATCGATCGCATCGCGTTCGCCGGCATCCAGTGCGGTGAGGCCGAACCATGCGTCCGGATCGCCCTGGCCAATGCCGAGCAATGCACCGGCGGCGAGCAATTCGCCCTTGGCGCGCGCCTTGGCATCGTCGGTTTCCGCCTTGTTGGCCTCACCGGCGATCTGGAAGATCTCGGCCAGGGCCCGCGGCGTGTTGATGTCGTCGTAGAGCGCCTCCAGGAAAGCCTCGGGCGCTTCGGTCTCGAGCGGGGTGACATCGGCAAGGCGGCGCAGCACGCCGTAGACACGGTCGAGCGAACGGCGCGATTTGGACAGGAGGTCGCTGGTCCAGCTCAGGGGCGCGCGGTAATGCGCCGTCAGCAGGGCATAGCGCAGAACTTCACCGGAATAATGTTCCGCGAGATCATGCACGAGCTGAACATTGCCGAGGGATTTCGACATCTTGTCGGTACCCATGGTGAGAAAGCCGTTATGGAGCCAGTAATTGGCCATCGGCTTGCCGTCATGGGCGCAGACCGACTGGGCAATCTCGTTCTCATGGTGCGGGAAGACCAGGTCGATGCCGCCGCCATGAATATCGATCGTCTTGCCCAGGTGCGCCGCCGTCATGGCCGAGCATTCCAGATGCCAGCCCGGACGGCCGCGGCCCCACTGGCTGTCCCAGCCCGGCTCGTCATCGGCAGCCGGCTTCCACAATACGAAATCGGCCGGATTGCGCTTGTAGGAGGCGATCTCGACGCGGGCGCCGGCGATCATGTCCTCGAGCTCGCGATTGGACAGCTTGCCGTATTTGTCGAAGGACTCGACATCGAACAGGACATGGCCCTCGGATTCATAGGCATTGCCGCCATAGATCAGGCTCTGGATCATGCCGATCATCGCGCCGATATGCTCGGTCGCCTTTGGCTGCAGCGACGGCGTCAGCGCGCCAAGCGCCGCCATGTCGGCACTGTAGATCGCTGCGAATTTCTCGGTGATCTCGGAAATCGGCTCGCCGAGCTCCTTTGCTGCGGCAATAATCTTGTCGTCAACATCAGTGATATTTCGCGCATAGATCACGTGATCCACCCCGAATTCCCGGCGTAGAATACGATACAGAACATCGAACACGATGACCGGTCGGGCATTTCCGATATGTGCGTAATTATAAACAGTTGGGCCGCAGACATACATGGTCACCCGGTCCGGATCGATCGGTTCGAACGGCCGCTTGTGACGGGCCATTGTGTCGAAAAGGGTGAGGGATGCCATTTGAATATTCCGTTCGCTCAATAGGTCGGTGCTGAAAAATGTATCATTCGGATGCGGTCATATCATTGGAATTGGCGCAGGGAAGGCCTAAATGTTTCCTGACGCGCAAGCGTGGACACGGCGGGTATACGGAAATGGCCAAGATAGGGTCATCCGGACCATCCCCGATCCCGAAACCGGTACTACGGATACTGCCCGCAAGGCAGGTCCGACCCGTCAACGAAAGGATCCATGGAGATGGACGCCGTGACACCTGAATCTGCCCGACTGGTTGCTACCAGTCCCGCCCGCCCTTCGCGCCATGAAGCCGAAGAGGCCGTACGCACCCTGATCGCCTGGGCTGGCGATGATCCGGCCCGTGAAGGCCTGCTCGACACCCCCAAGCGCGTCGCCAAGGCGTGGGAGGAATGGTTCTCCGGCTATGGTGCCGACCCGGCTGCAGCGCTCGGAAAGACCTTCGAGGATGTGCAGGGCTATGACGACATGGTCATGCTGACCAATATCGATGTCGAGAGCCATTGCGAACACCATCTCGCACCGATTATGGGCGTGGCCCATGTCGCCTATCTGCCCTCATCCGCCGTGGTCGGGATTTCCAAGATCGCCCGCGTCGTCGAGATCTTCTGCAAGCGCATGCAGACGCAGGAGACGATGACGGCGCAGATCGCCAAGGCGCTGATGGATGCGATGCATCCACGCGGCGTCGCGATCCTGATCGATGCCAAGCATCAGTGCATGACCACGCGCGGCGTGCATCATCCGAATGTGTCGACCATCACCTCGACCTTTACCGGCGAGTTCAAGACCGATGCCAATCTGCGCGACCGCTTCATGCGGCTGGCCGAGAAAGCCTGATCAGGCTGACGGCGACGACAGACAGGTGCCCCATAAAGCGGCAAACATGCGGCTTTATGGGGCTTTTATCTTATAATGTTCCAAATTTCAGCTATTATAAACATGGCTATAATGCGTGAAATCTGATACCTTATGGCTCCAAATGAGCCTAATGTGACAGATATGGAACTTAACAGCACAACGCCTGAACCCCTCTCCCGACTGGTCGAAGACCTCGGCGTCCGGCTTGAGGCCTATCGGATCTCGCGCGGCATCAAGCAGGCGGATCTGGCGGCCAGCGCCGGGATTTCCCGCTCGACCCTGATGCGGCTGGAGGCCGGGAGCAGCGGCACGATCGACACGCTGGTCCGTGTGTTGCGGGCGCTGGGTATCGCCGACCGACTGGCCGATCTGATTCCCGACGCCGCCCTCAGCCCGCTCGACCCGATGAGCGAAACCGGCCAGCGCCGCCTGCGCGTACGCGATCGCAAGACCGATCAGGCGCCCTGGAGCTGGGATGACGAGCCGGGCCGATGACGGATACGCCAAACACCCGCGCCAAGGTCAATCTGTGGGGCCGGATGATCGGTGCGGTCGTCTGGGATGCCGGCCGTGATGTCGCGGTGTTCGAATACACGCCGGAATTTGCCGCATCGCGAATAGAGGTCGCGCCGCTGACCATGCCCTTGCGGCGCGGTGTGTATGACTTCCCGGCCCTGCCACGCGCCACATTCAAGGGCCTGCCCGGCCTGCTCGCCGACAGCCTGCCCGACAAGTTCGGCAATCTTCTGATCAATCGCTGGCTGGCCGAACAGGGCCGCACCCCCGACACATTCAACTCGGTCGAGCGGCTTTGCTATACCGGCACGCGCGGCATGGGGGCGCTCGAATTCGAACCCGCCCGCGGCGCGCCGGGCCTGGCCGGGCGCGTGCTCGACATCGCACCGCTGGTCGAACTGGCCGCGCGGGTGATCCATGACCGCACCGCCTTGGGCGGCACGCTTGACGGCAGCGACGACCGCGATGCCTTGCGCGACATATTGCGGGTCGGCACCTCGGCCGGTGGTGCCCGCGCCAAGGCGGTGCTGGCCTGGAACGAGACCAGTGGCGCCTTTCATTCCGGCCAGGTCGAGAGCGGGTCGGGTTTTACCCAATGGCTGATGAAGTTTGACGGCGTCAGCGGCAATGCCGACAAGGAAGTCGCTGATCCCCAAGGCTATGGCCGGCTGGAATATGCCTGCTATCTGCTGGCGCTGGAGGCGGGGGTCGCGATGAGCCGCTGCCGCCTGCACGAGGAGGGCGGCCGGGCCCATTTCATGACCCGGCGCTTCGACCGCACGGAGGCCGGCGAGAAGCTGCACATGCAGTCACTCTGCTCGATGCGGCATTTCGATTTCAACCTGCCGCGCGCCTATTCCTATGAACAGGCAATCGAGACCATCCGCCTGCTCGGCCTCGGCCCCGAGACCCTTGAAGAACAGGTGCGCCGCGCCTTGCTCAATATCGTCATCCGCAACCAGGATGACCATGTCAAGAATATCGCCTTCCTGATGGACAAGACCGGCCAATGGCGGCTCTCGCCCGCCTTCGACGTCGTCCATGCCCACAATCCCGACGGCCAGTGGACACACCAGCACCAGATGTCCCTGGCCGGCAAGACCAGGGGTTTCGAGCTGGAGGATCTGCTCCGGTTCGGACGTTATGCCGATATCAAGCCGGCGAAACTCAAACACATGCTGGACGAAATTCTCGCGGCGGCGGCCAATTGGGGCACGCATGCCGCTACGGCCGGAGTCCCGGATGAGCTCGCCAGACGCGCCCGCGCCGGGTTCAGGCTGGACTTCTGAAGCCCTACCCGACCCGCTCTGCGGCCGGCACATCGCCGCCCTGCGCCCGCGCAATCCGCCACTGGCTGTCGAGCCCGGCGGTATAATCGCGACTTTCAATGGTTGAGACAGTGACATAGTCGGCCAGCGCCTCGTCCGGCGTCAGGGTCAGGCGGATATAGCCGTGATCGACCATATTGCACTGGGCGACATCGCTATTGGCCTCGCGCATCATCTTGCCATAATCGACGCCCGGAGCGGCGAAGCTGGCGAAGGGGGCCGGGCTGGTGACGGATGACCCGACCAGCTCGGTGCCGATCCGGTGTCCTTCATTATCGACCAGATCATTGGCCCAGAAGGAGTGCACATCGCCGGTGACGGTGATAACATCGGCACCGACCTCGCGCAGGGCGGCATAGAGACGCTCGCGCTCGGCCGGATAGCCGTCCCACATGTCGAGATTGAACGGGATGCCGAACCGGGTGCGCATGATGAAATTGCGCGCGAACTCGCTGTCGCGGGTGGCATACCAGCGCAGCCAGCCCGGCATTTCGGTGGCGAAATTGGGGAAGTCCACGCGCGCCATGATCACCTGATTGCCCAGGATGCGCCATGGCTTGCCCGCCGCCAGCGAGGCCGCACAGGCATCGCGAATACCGGCAATCTGTTGCTCGCCGATCAGGGTGCGGCCGGGCTCGCCGACAACATCACGCTTCCAGGCGGCCACGGCGGCGAGCACGTCCGGATCGGTATCATCGGCATCAGAGGCGACCGGGAAGCTGTCGAGGGTTATTTGCGGGTCGCGTTCGGTCAGTCGCGATTCCAGCATGACCAGGGTTGCCAGATCGCCGATTTCGTAACTGCCGAAACGCTGGCGGTTATCGCCTTGCGGTTCGCGGGTCGGGGTCCAGTCATACCAGGCGCGCAGGGCCGCGGTGCGGCGATCCTCCCAGCTGCCCTCGCCCTCATTATGGTTCTCGGCGCCATCGCGATGGCTGTCATTGGCGGTCTCGTGATCATCCCAGGTCATGATCCACGGCGCGGCGGCGTGCAACGCCTGCAGGTCGGGATCGGTCTTGTACTGGGCATGGCGCGCAACATAATCGGCGTGCGCGATCATTTCATGCACCGGGTCCGGCACGCGGTTGAGCGCCTCGGCATTGCCGGTCGCATACTGGCCCATGGCGTATTCATAGAGATAATCGCCAAGATGGA
>JBNMNI010000114.1:0-5501 GCA_051275375.1 Maricaulis sp.
TGTCGGGACTGGTGCTGACCGCCTGGCTGGCGCGTGACCTGGTCAGCGGGGCCGGCAAGGCGCCGGACTGGCGCCCATCCCTGCTGGCGGCCGGGATTTTCCTGTCGGGCTATCTTGGCCTTGCCGTCAGCCTGTTTCCCTGGCTGGTACCCTTCGCCTTCACGATCGAACAGACCGCCGCACGTGATAATGCGCTCGGCTTCCTGCTGGTCGGTGCGGTGGTAATGCTGCCGGTGATCCTGGCCTATACGGCCTATGTCTATGCGGTGTTCTGGGGCAAGGTTAAGCCGGGAGATGGCTATCATTATGCGTGAGGATTTTTTCACCCCCGCCCCGCCGCCGGAGCCGGATGATACCCGGCCACTGGGCCAGAAGCTCGCCTGGTTTTTCGGTCTGTGCCTGGCCGGGGTCGGCGCTGTCGCGATTGCGGCCTATGCCCTGCGGACGCTGCTCTTCCTCTAGGGTCAATCCGGGCCAGGCCCTGCTTGTCATGGCCCGGATTTTCGCTATGATAGCACCCTGCTATCAAGGGAGCGCGCCATGGGCCAGATTCTCATTCGCAATCTCGATGACGAGGTCATCGCCAAGCTCAAACTGAATGCCGAATCGGCGAGCACCTCGCTGGAACAATATCTGCGAGAATTGCTGACTGCGAAGGTCATGTCGGACAAAGAGGCCTTCCTGGCTTTCGCGAAAGGCATGCGGGAGAGCTCAAGGCCATCGGACCTCGATCCGACGGATCTGATCCGTGAGGATCGCGACCGTTGAGTGTTTTTATCCTCGACGCCAGCGTGGCAACGAAGCTCTTCATTCTGGTCCCGGGTCATGAACAGGCTGCGGCAGCGGCGGAGGCACATGAATTCATCGCGCCGCGCCTGATCCTCACGGAGACGGCGAATGCGCTCTGGAAATACGTCAGGCGTGGGGATACGACACTCGCCCAGGCTCAGGATGCCATTCGCGAGCTGGATCGTCGGCTCTCAATCGTCGATGATTTCAGACTGATCATCCTCGCCCAGCGCCTCGCGGCGGAGCTGGATCATCCGGTCTATGACTGCGTCTATCTGGCGACCGCGCAATCCTATCAATATCCCCTGCTCACCGCGGATAAACGCCTCATCGCCCTCGCCCGTCAGCTCTCCCTCGATGTCGCTGATCTGGCCTCAATCCCGATTGACGGGTAAGAGACGGACCGAACCCTTCCTCGGCCCCGGATACCCCACTCATGACCCTGCACATCACAGATCGTTTCGACAGCGGCAATATCGTCGTCAAAAAATCGCGTGACCCGGAAAATATCGAGCTGGAAATCCGCAAGGATACCGATTCCGATTTCTATCAATGGTTCCATTTCCGCGTCTCCGGCGCGCGCGACGAGGATCTGGTGATGCGCATCACCAATGCCGGCGGCGCCGCCTATCTTGAAGGCTGGCCGGGCTATCAGGCCTGCGCCTCCTATGATCGCGAGAACTGGTTCCGCATCGAGACCAGCTATGCCAAGGGCGTTCTGACGCTGCAGCATACCCCGGAACTCGACACGATCTGGTTTGCCTATTTCGCGCCCTTCTCCATGGAACGTCACCAGGATCTGATCGCGGCCGTGCAGAGCTGCGAGGGTGTTACTCTCGAAGTGCTCGGCGAGACGCTCGACGGGCAGACGATGGATTGCCTCACCGTTGGCGAGCCCTCGAAGAAGAAGCGCACCATCTGGGTCACCGCGCGCCAGCATCCCGGCGAGACGATGGCGCAGTGGTGGATGGAAGGCTTTCTCGATCGCCTGCTCGACCCGGACGATCCGGTGGCGCGCAAGCTGCGTCAGCGCGCCGTTTTTCACATCGTGCCGAACATGAATCCCGATGGCTCCAGGCGCGGCCATCTGCGCACCAATGCCAAGGGCGTCAATCTCAACCGCGAATGGGACAAGGCAAGTCTGGAGAATTCGCCGGAAGTCTTCCACGTCCTCAAGCGCATGCGCGAGACCGGCATTGATCTGGCACTCGACGTTCATGGCGATGAGGCCCTGCCCTATAATTTCATCGCCGGTGGCGAAGGCGCGCCGAATTTCGACCAGCGCGGCCAGGTCAATCTCGATGCCTATAAAGAAGCGCTCTGCGCCGCCAGCCCGGACTTCCAGACCCGGCACGGCTATGATGTCGATGCGCCGGGCACGGCCAACCTCTCGGTCTGCACCAATTACCTCGCCAATGAATTTGGCTGCCTGGCGATGACGCTGGAAATGCCGTTCAAGGATAATGCCGACCTGCCGGATCCGGTACATGGCTGGTCACCCGAGCGTTGCCGCAAGCTGGGCGCCGCCAATCTCGAGGCCATGCTGGCGCTGGTGGATCAGTTGCGGTGAAACTCTTCGTCGATGCCGATGCCTGCCCGGTGAAGGATGAAGTCCTTCGCGTCGGCGAGCGCCATGAGATCGAGATGCTGTTCGTCTGCGATGGCGGCATTCGCCGGCCCAATTCAAATTGGGCCCGGCTGGTGATTGTCGCCCAAGGCACGGATGCGGCCGATAACTGGATTGCCGAGGAAATCGGTCCCGGCGATGTCTGCATCACCACTGATATTCCGCTGGCCGACCGCTGTTTGAAAGCCGGGGCATTGGCGGTCGATCATCGCGGCAAGGCCTTTACGCCGGACAATATCGGCTTGGTGCTGGCAACGCGCAATCTGATGACCGATCTGCGCGAAACCGGCATGCAAACCGGCGGTGCGCGGCCCTTCGGTCCCAAGGATCGCTCGGCCTTTCTCAACGGGCTGGAAATCGTCATCCAGGCCGCCAAGCGTGGCAAGGCCCCGCGCTAACACATACGAGGCTCAAGATGGAATTGCTCAGCACGGTCAAATCATTCGGCGGCGAGCAGCGGCGCTACCGCCACCGCTCCAATGTGCTCGATTGCGCGATGACGGTGTCGGTCTATCTGCCGCCCCAGGCGGCTGATGGCCCGGTACCGCTGGTCTGGTTCCTGGCCGGATTGACCTGCAATGACGAGAATTTCGTCATCAAGGCCGGCGCCCAGCGCTATGCCGCCGAGCTCGGCCTGGCGATTATCTGCCCGGACACCTCGCCGCGCGGGCCGGAGATCGCTGATGACGAGGCCTATGATCTCGGCCAGGGCGCCGGCTTCTACCTCAATGCGACCCAGGCGCCCTGGGCGAAGCATTTCCAGATGTGGGATTATGTCACCGCCGAACTGCCGGCCCTGGTCGGCGAGGCCTGCCCGGTAGATCTGCGCCGCCAGTCCATCATGGGCCATTCCATGGGCGGGCATGGCGCGCTGACGATCGGCTTGACCCATCGCGAGCGCTTTGCCGCCATTTCGGCCTTCGCCCCGATCGTCGCGCCGATGCAATCGCCCTGGGGTGTGAAGGCCTTCTCGGCCTATCTCGGCCAGGATCGCTCCACCTGGGCCGCCCATGATGCCTGCCGGCTCCTGCGCGACACCGGGGCGAGCCTGCCGCCCATCCTGATCGATCAGGGCGAGGCCGATAATTTCCTCGCCGAACAATTGCGGCCGGACCTGCTGGAAGCCGAGATTGACGGGCGCGACATCACCGTGCGGCGCCAGGCCGGCTATGATCATTCCTATTTCTTCATCGCCAGCTTCATCGGTGAGCATCTCGCCTGGCATGCCCGCGCGCTCGACCGCTGAGGCCAGGTCTCACCGGGTGTGGCGCGGCACTTTTTTCGCCGGCGTGACCTTGGCGCCAGCGGGCGGGAAGTGAAAACTGCTCGGTTGCACGAATTCCGTTCGCTGGTCGAAGGCGTGGTCGGCATAGGGTCCGTTGCGATCGACGAAATCGTAGAAGAGATGCGCCGACCATTCATTCGGGTTCGGGGTGTGGCGGCCATGCAGCCGGTTGACGCCGTCATAGATCACCGCATCGCCGGGCTGCATCGGGATTTGCAACATGGTCAGCTGCGTGCCGTCCGGCAGAATGCCGCCCTTGGCGGCGGCCGAGGCGTCAGGCTTGACGGCGTCCTGGCTGACCCAGAGCGGCCAGGGAATATTGTCGGAATAGCCCAGCGTCAGCGAGATCGCATATTCCGCCGCGGGGCGATCGACATGCAGGGCACAATGATCGCCCTTGCGGTAAACGCGGAAATACGAGGTGGTTGGCAGTAATTCCTTGCCCGTCAGCGCCTGCATATAGGGCGTCAGCGACCACAGTAGTCCAGCGTGAAACGGGTAGTGATAAGCATAGGATTCGAAACAGAACTCCTTGGTGAACGGACCCTTGCCCCAGATCCCGGTATAGGTTTCAGGCGTATTGCCCAGCCCGCGCTGGAACTGGAACAGCATGGCGGCGGCAACCTCGGCCGGGAACATCTGGTGCGCCAGTGCCCAGCCATTGGTTTCGAAGCTCTTGCGCAGAATTTCCATCTGCTTCAACCGGTCAAACATTGCTCACCCTTCGCGGCCATTCATGGCGCAATTAGAGCATCCCGGCCTTCCGTGTGTCGAGACATGTGATGCAGGCATCACGCCATGCCTGCCCCCGCGTGGGAGCAGGCCGCTTGACCTGGGCGGCAGGAAAGCGAGGATGGGCGCAATTCGGCGCGAGACGCCGCGAGATCGGGGAGAATTGAACCATGACCAAACTTCTGGCCGGTGTAGCCGTTGGCGCCTTATTGGCTGCCGGCGGATTCTATGCCTATCAAAACATGCAAGAAAGCCGCGTGCCTGGCGGCGAGCCCGTCCAGACCGAGACCGCCCCGCTCGCGGCCGGCACGGTCGAGGATGCCGCCTCTTTCCTTGCCACGACCGAAGCGGAGATCGGCGATTTCGGCGAGTTCGCGGCCCATACCGCCTGGGTCTATGCCAATTTCATCACTTCGGACACCGAATATCTGGTCAGCCGGATGAGCGCGGAAGCCACCGAGCTTTCAGTGCAGCAGGCTGGCGAAACCGCCCGCTTTGCCGATACCGAACTGCCGCTCGACATGCGCCGCAAGATGACCATGCTCACCGCCGGCATCACCCTGCCCACGCCCTCGGGCGGCGATTACGCCCAGCGCCTGGCCGAGATCACGACGCGGATGAGTTCGGCCTATTCCACCGGCACGGTCGATATCGATGATACGCCGGTCACGCTGGACGAGCTGGAAGTGATGATGGGGACCGAGCGCGATCCGCAATTCCTCGCCCAGATCTGGAATGACTGGCGCGCCGCGATCAATCCCGGCCAGATGAGCCAGGATTATGCCGAGATGGTCGAGATCGCCAATGCCGGCGCCCGCGAGCTGGGCTTTTCCGATCTCGCCGAGATGTGGCTGTCCAATTACGACATGCCCGCCGACGAGATGGAAGCCGAGGTCGAGCGCCTCTGGGGCCAGGTCGAACCCTTGTATGAGCAGCTGCATTGCTATGTCCGCAACGGGCTCAATGAGACCTATGGCGATGAGGTCCAGTCGACGACCGGCCCGATCCGCGCCGATCTTCTCGGCAATATGTGGGCCCAGGGCTGGTCGCCGATCAATGATATTGTCG
>JBNMNI010000115.1:0-5488 GCA_051275375.1 Maricaulis sp.
GCTGTCTTGCTCAACAGCCGGCTCGGCCTCGAATTGGCGATGCCGTGAAAGGCGTCCGGGATGATCACCAGGCGGGTCGGCACGCCGCGCAGACGCAGGGCTGAATAATATTGCTCGCTTTCGGCGCGCGGCGTGCGGACATCCGCGCCGCCGACCATTACCAGCGTCGGGGTCGTGACATTGCCGACCAGCGAGAGCGGCGAGCGGCGCCAGTATTCCGCCGGATCCTCCCATGGCGCACTGGCGAACCAATAGCGGTAGAAGAATTGCGGCAGGTCGGAATACAGCACGAAGCTGGCCCAGTTGATGACCGGCTTGACCACTGCCGCAGCGGCGAAACGATTGGTCGATCCGATGATCCAGGCTGTCAGCGTGCCGCCGCCGGAACCGCCGGTGACGAAGAGCCGGGCCGGATCGACGAAGCCGCGGGCCAGCATCATGTCCACCCCGCCGATCAGATCGTCATAGTCCTGGCCGGGATAGGCATGGTGGATCAGATTGGCGAATTCATCGCCATACCCCGTTGAGCCGCGCGGATTGGTGTAGAGCACGACATAACCGGCAGCCGCCATCAATTGCAGCTCGCCGGAGAAGACCGGGCCATAGCCGCTGAAGGGGCCGCCATGGATTTCCAGGATCATCGGGTATTGCCGCTGGGGGTCGAAATCGGGTGGATAAAGCACCCAGCCCTCGATCTCGCGCCCATCGGCCGGGGAGGCCCAGTGCACGGTCTCTGCTTCCGATAGTGTGCGGTTGTCGAGGATGGCGGCATTGAGTTGGGTCAGGGTTTGCAGTGTCTCGCCCGGCCGCGCTGTTGCAAGCTCGGATGGCCGAGTCGCGGTGCTGACGGTGGCTGCGATCCGGCCGTCGCGGGACACGGTGAATTCGCCGCCGCTATAGGGGCGGCTGAACGTGTCCGGGCCGAGCCCGGTGGCGACGGGCTCGATCCGGCCGTCCAGATCGATGGACGCGATCAGGGTCTGGCCATGGTCTTCATACTGGACATAGAGGCTGCGGCCATCGCCGCTCCATTGCGGATTGCCGACCGAGCGATCAAGGGCGGCGGTGAGGGCGCGCGGCGCGCTGCCATCGGCATTGGCGACATAGAGCAGGACATTGTCATAGCCCATGCGGTGATCATCATAGCCCAGATAGGCCAGCAGGCTGCCATCGGGCGAGGGGCGGGGTGCGAGGTCGGGACCTTCGCGGCTGGTCAGGGCGGCGAGGCTGGAATCGCCGAGGTCGAGCCGGAAGATTTCCGTGTCTGGCGCCAGGGTGCCGTCGCCCTCGCGGCGATCGGCCGTGAACAGGATGGCGCGCCCGTCGGCGGACCAGGCGAGGTCACTGCCGGCACCGAGCGGATCGGAGGTCAGCTGGACCGGTTCGCCGCCGGCCGCATCAATGACAAATAATTGCTGGCGGCCGATCGGCAACTCGCCGGCGCCGTCAAAGCGGAAGACCAGCCGGTCCTCGACCAGCGCCCCGGCCGCCCATTCCATATCGTCTTCGCGCGGCGGCAGATCGGCGGCGGGAATGCGTGGCTCGCCGACAAATCCGGCATAGGCCAGGCGGGTTCCGTCCGGCGACCAGGCCAGGCCCGAGGCGCCGCCACGAATGCGGGCGATTTCGCGATCATGGTTTGCGCGGCGGGCGTAGATATGGATGCCGAGATATTCCCCGTCGGGCTGCAGATAGGCCAGCGCCTGGCTGTCGGGCGACCAGCGCGGCGAACTGGCCTGGCTTCCGGCATTGCCGATCCGGCGGTGGCCGCTGCCATCGCTCGCGATCAGCCAGATACTGGCCTGGGTCTGGTCGGTGGCGATGTCATTGCTGCGGCGGACATAGGCGATCATCGCGCCATCGGGCGAAATCTGCGGATCGGACGCCGCCTCCAGCGCAAAAATATCACGCGGCTGGAGCGGCATGGATGTTTGGGCCAGTGCGCTGCCCGACCCGGCCAATGCCAGTAATGCCCACAAGATCTTGAACACAGATCGCCCCCCGTAACAGATATCCCGCGCATCAGACCCGGTTTTGCGGCACAGGCCAAGATGCAATCTGATCGGGTCGCATGTGACCGCTGGGCAACAGTCGAAAGACAATTCGAGCTTAGGGTACGATATCGGGCCGGGATCGTCTTTTCGCACCGCTTTTTCGCTTCACGCCGACGGCGATATCACGCAATGTTTCGGAAGGATGCGCAAAGTGTCCATTCAAAGCGGGACGCGCAAAGTGTCCATCCAAAAATAGCCAGCGGAAAATCGCCGGCGCTCGGGAGGGAGTTAAAGAATGTCATCAACCAAGAGAACGATTCTGTTTGCGGCGGCTTCGGTCATCGCACTGACGGGAGCGCATGCTGCGGCTCAGGAAAACCGCACCGTGGACGTCATCACGGTTACGGCCCAGAAGCGTGAGCAGGGCATCCAGGATGTCCCCGTTGCCGTGACGGCCTATAATGAGGTCTTCCTGCAGAATGCCGGCGTCCGCGATCTGAAAGACCTGGCCATCATCTCGCCAGGCCTCAACGTCACCTCGACCTCAAACGAATTCGTCACCACCGCCCGTATTCGCGGCATCGGTACGGTTGGCGATAATCCGGGTCTGGAATCCTCCGTTGGCCTCGTCATCGACGGCGTGCCGCGGGCGCGCACGGGCGTCGGGTTCAACGATCTTGGCGAGCTTGAGCGCATTGAAGTCCTGCGCGGCCCCCAGGGCACGCTGTTCGGCGCCAATACCACGGCCGGCATCATCAATGTCGTCACCAAACGCCCTGAATTCGAATTCGGCTATAATGGCGAGCTGACCTATGTCGGCGGCGAAGCCACCGGCTGGGGTGCTGCAGCAGGCATGACCGGTCCGCTCACCGATCGCATCGCAGCGCGCATCTATGGCGCCACCCGCGTCCGTGACGGTTATCAGACGGTTGAAACCCTTGGCGGACCACGCACCGAAACCGAGGATGGCGACCAGAATTTCTTCACATTCCGCGGTCAGGTCCTGATCGATTTCACGGACCATGTAAATCTGCTCCTGAGCGCCGACATGACCGAGCGCGATGAGAATTGTTGCGGCGCGCCGAGCCTCGTCTCGGGCCCGACGGCCGGAATCATCAGTGGCCTGCTTGTACCAGGTGGTCGTCCGACGGCCGGCAATGAAGACCCATTCAGCCGTGTCATCCAGGCCAATCGTGGCACCGAGCAGGAAATTTCCGATAGCGGTTTCAGCGGCGAGTTGAACTGGGAGTTCGACAGTTTCGACATCACGGCGATCTTGTCAGACCGGACCTACAGCCTGAATTCTGGCCAGGACACGGATTTCACCGGGGCCGATATCGTCTTCCGCAATGTTGACAATAACGCGTTCGATTTCGACACCACGACCTTCGAATTGCGCTTCGCGGGCTCGACCGAAAACTTCGAGTGGATGTTCGGTTCCTATTATTCCAACGAGGACCTGGTTCGCCGTGACTCGATCCAGATGGGCTCGGACTTCTCCGCCTATCTTGGCTGGCTCGGCGGAAATCCGGGCCTGGTGAATGCACTCGCCAACGGTCTCGGCGGTGCCTTCATTCCCGGCTATGTTCCGCTTGCAGCCGGTGCCGGTGCACCACTGGGCGGTGGCAATCCACTCGGTGACACGTTCAGCCAGACCGGGGACAGCCTCAGTCTCTTCACGCACAACACCTGGCATCTCACCGATTCGACCGACCTGACCTTCGGGTTGCGTCACACGACAACCGAGAAAACGGCGAATTTCGACTTCGCCGCCAGCAATGTTCCGGCGTGTGATGTCTGGGAAGCCGTGTTCGGCGAAGCCCTGGATTTCGCCACTCCGACCAGCCAGGCGATTCTCGCCGGTTTCTCGGCCGCAACGACGGTCCCGGTGGCGAGCCTGGTTCAGTTCGGCACCTTCACCTGCCTGCCATTCTCCCGCGATGTCTTCTCCAGCATCAACAATACCCAGTCGCTTGAGGAGAATGAGTTCTCGGGCCTGGCATCGCTCTCGCATCGCTTCAATGACGACCTGCTGATGTACGGCACCTACTCGCATGGCTATAAGGCGGGCGGTTTCAATCTCGACCGCTTTACCCAGGCCGGTTCGAGCGCCGTCGACTTCACAGCGGTCCTCGCCGATCCGTCTTCCTATCCGGCTCGTTTCGACCCGGAGACCGTCGACAGCTTCGAGATCGGCATCAAAACCGAATGGTATGACGACACCCTGCTGGCCAACTTCTATCTGTTCCAGTCGGAATTCGACACCTATCAGCTCAATACTTTCAACGGTATTGCCTTCTTCGTGACCTCGATCGATGGCGCATCGACCCAGGGCGCTGAGCTGGAACTGCTCTGGTTGCCGGATGCCATGCCTGGCCTGACCATGCAGGGCGGCGTGACCTATGCCGATGCGACCTATAACGAGTTCGCACCGACCGGGACTGCCGATGTTGATCGCCTGTCCGGCCAGAACTTCTCGCTGGCTCCGGAATGGTATGCTTCGGGTTCCGTGACCTATAACGGAACCTTTGGCGAGGACATGACCTGGCTGGCTCACCTCGATGGCCGTTACCTGTCGGAGCAGAATACCGGTTCCGATCTGGACCCTGAAAAGATCCAGGAGGCCTACACCCTCTTCAACGGCCGGGTTGGCATTGGCGCTGCCGATGAAAGCTGGTCGCTGGAAGTGTGGGGCCGCAATCTGACGGATGAGGAATACATCCAGGTCGGCTTCGACGGACCTTTCCAGCCCGGTTCGTTCAACGCCTTCCTCGGAACGCCGCGGTCCTGGGGCGTGACGCTCCGCGCCCGCCGCTAGAGCCTGCGCAGATGTGAAAATGCCGGAGGCTGGAGCTGTTTCATCGCATTGATTTCGATGAGGCGGCTCCGGTCCTCCGGCAGGAATGAGTGGGGAAGGGCCGGGCGGCAACGCTGCGGCCCTTCCTTTTTAGCGCGCCCGGCCGGGCCTTGAACGGGCCTTGAACGGGCCCTGAATTGCACGCCGACTGCACATTCTTTAATCATCGTCACGCTTTGGGGTGCCTGCCCTGAATTGGCCGCGATATCATGATTGAAGAGGCTCCTCTGATTCGGGTTCCCACCGATTCAAACATTGATGATTTTGCCATGACCCTGCGTGCCCGAAAAATCCTGCTCATCGCCCTGGCTGCCGTGCTGCTGACAACGGCATTGGCGATGGCCATTGGCCCGTTTTCGATGACCAGCCTGCAGGCCCGTCTCGAGGACAATGCGCGTGCTGCGCTTGATCGGCGCGAGATTGACTGGGCCCATGTCCGTTTCCGCGGCCAGGAAGCCATTCTCTCCGGCGCTGCGCCCAACGATACGGCGCGCGAAATTGCCCTTGAAGTGGTCGCCAGCTCGACCTGGTCGGGCGGACGCATTGCCGGCGGCGTTACGCGCCTGATCGACGACACCACCGATGCCCGCACCGATCGCGGTTTTGCCTTCCGTGCCGATGTGGCGATCAATGGCCG
>JBNMNI010000116.1:0-5483 GCA_051275375.1 Maricaulis sp.
TGGCCGGCCATTTTCTCGGCATCGTCGAGATCGGCGCGGTGGATGATTTCGGCGGCGCCCTTGGCGCCCATCACGGCGATCTGGGCGGTGGGCCAGGCGTAATTGACGTCGCCGCGCAGATGTTTCGAGCTCATGACGTCATAGGCGCCGCCATAGGCCTTGCGGGTGATGACGGTGAGTTTGGGCACGGTGGCTTCGGCATAGGCGAAGAGCAGCTTGGCGCCGTGCTTGATCAGGCCGCCATATTCCTGGCGCGTGCCCGGCAGAAAGCCCGGCACATCGACGAAAGTGATGATCGGAATGCCGAAAGCATCGCAAAAGCGCACGAAACGGCCGGCCTTGCGGGAGGCATCGCTGTCGAGCACCCCGGCCAGGCTCATCGGCTGATTGGCGACAAAGCCGACCGGCTGGCCGTCAAGGCGGCCAAAGCCGGTGACGATATTGGCGGCATAGTCCGGCGCGATCTCGAAGAAATCGCCCTCATCGGCGGTTTTGACGATCAATTCCTTGATGTCATAGGGCTTGTTGGGATTGGCCGGCACCAGGGTGTCGAGGCTGGCCTCGATCCGGTCGGGCCTGTCGAAGGAGGGCCGCACGGGGGGTTTTTCGCGATTGGACAGGGGCAGGAAATCGATCAGGCGGCGAAGCTGGACCAGCGCCTCGAGATCATTCTCGAAGGCGCCATCGGCAACGCCGGATTTTTTGGCATGGATCGAGGCGCCGCCGAGCTCTTCATGGGTGACGGTCTCATTGGTGACGGTCTTCACCACGTCCGGGCCTGTCACATACATATAGGAGGTATCCTTCACCATGAAGATGAAGTCGGTAATGGCCGGCGAATAGACATCGCCGCCGGCGCAGGGCCCCATGATCATGGAGATTTGCGGAATGACGCCGGAGGCCAGCGTGTTCTGCAGGAAGATATCGGCATAGCCGGCCAGCGAGGCAACGCCCTCCTGGATACGCGCACCGCCGGCATCGAAAATCCCGATGATCGGGGCGCCATTCTGCAGGGCGGCTTTCTGGATCTTGACGATTTTCTGGGCGTGGGTCTCGGAGAGCGAGCCGCCAAACACCGTGAAATCCTTGGAGAAGACATAGACCAGACGGCCATTGATCGTGCCGTGCCCGGTGACAACGCCATCGCCGGGGATCTTCTTCTCGGCCATGCCGAAATCGACGCAGCGATGCTCGACGAACATGTCCCATTCCTCGAACGAGCCGTCATCGAGCAGCATTTCCACCCGCTCGTGGGCGCTCAGCTTGCCCTTGGCATGCTGGGCCTCGACCCGCTTGGTGCCGCCGCCGGCGCGAGCGCCGGCCCGCTTTTCGATCAGTTGTTCGAGCACATCCTTCATGGACGCCAATCCTTCCACGCAAACCCATCCCTGCTCGATAGCAGAGGTCGCGCGCCAAGGGCAATCAATCAACCTGCTGCCGGATAGAGACGGCCTCAGGCCCGGTCGGTGCGTTTCTTGCATTTTTCAGCTCAAGACTGATGAAAAGGCGATCATGGCACAGGGCGCCATCACGACAGAACTGGTCCCGCTCTCCGGGCTGACGGCGGCGCAACGCGCTGCCTGGCGCGGTATGCGTGCCCGAAACCCGTCTCTGGCCTCGCCCTATTTTGCGCTCGAATTCGCCGATCTGATCGCCGACCGCCGCCATGACGCACAGGTAATTATTGCGTCCCGCAAGGGCCGGACGGTGGGTTTCCTGCCGATGCAATTGTCGAGCTGGGGCGTGGCGCGGCCGCTGGGCGGTCCGCTCGGCGACCATCACGGCCTGATCTGCGAGGACGAGACGATCGACCTCACCGCCATCCTGCGCTCCAGCCCCGCTTCGGTCTTCTGCTTTCACGGCGCCCCGGCCAGTCAGACAGGTTTCGCCGCTGCAGCGTCGCAAATTGAACCGTCCTGGTCGGTCGATCTCAGCCAGGGCTGCGAGGCCTGGCTCGAGGATCGCCGCCTCGCCGACGCCAAGGCGATGCGCAATATCCGCGCCCGCCAGCGAAAGCTCGCCGAATCCGGCCACGAAATCACCTATCGCCTCGACGACCGGCGCCCCGAAGCGCTTGCCGCGACCTTTGCCAACAAGCGCGCGCAATACCGGCGCACCCATGCCTTCGACGTCTTCATCGCCCGATGGGCCCGCGATCTGATCAGTGATCTGTTCGAGCACCAGACACCGCAATTGCGCGGCTGCCTGTCGACGCTCGAGATCAATGGCCAGCTGGCAGCGGCGCATTTCGGCATGCGCTCGGAAACCGTGCTGCACTACTGGTTCCCGGTCTTCTGGCCGGAATACGCCCAGTACGGTCCCGGCCTCCAGCTCCTGATCGAAATGGCGCGCGAAATGGCGACCGACGGGATCGACACCATCCATCTCGGGCCCGGCGATGCCGATTTCAAACGCAAGCTCGCCAATGCCTCCTTCAACATCGCCAGCGGGCGCTTCGAACGGCCGTCCATCGCGGCCAGCCTGATGGCGGCTGGAGCGGGCATGGATGCCTTCGCCCGCAGCCTGCCGATCGGCCGCATGGCACGCTGGCCCGGCAAGGCCCTGCACCGCCTCGACACCCTCGCCGCCGCCTATGGCATTTGACACCCCGAACTGACGGAGACCTGAAATGGAATTTCTCTCCCCCGATGGCCGTATCGGTTCGCCGTTGCAGGCAGCCGGATTGCTGGCGATGGTGCTGATCGGCACGCTGATCCTGGCCCGCAGCCTGGTCTCACAGACACGCATGGCCGGTTTTGGCGGGCTTGTCTCAAGCCTGTGGCGCTATGATACCGCCGTCGCGATGAGCCTGGCGGCGCTGGCCGCACTCAATATCGTACACAATTTCACGCCATTGACCGGTGTTTTCCGCCCCGAAGTCGGCGATGGCGGCCTGATCGAAAACCTGACCATCACGGTGATGATCTTCCCCGCCGTGATCTTCCTCGGCCGCCTGCTGAGCGGCAAGACGCGCACCGGGCATTTCGGACCAGTCGTAATGATTGCGCTCAGCCTGGTGCTGATCGCCGGCTTCGGCGAGGAAATCAGCTGGGGCCAGCACTGGTTCGGCCTCGCCGTGCCCGAGGCGATTGCGGCCACCAATCTGCAATCGGAAATCAACCTGCACAATTACATCCGTCCCGGCATGATGGAGGTGATCTATTTCATGGCCGGGCTTGTCTTGCTGCTGATCGCCGCCAATCTGCGGCTGATCCTGCAGCCGACCGCGCAGGCCCCCGGATTCCTTGCCCTGAAGGCCCTGCTGGTGCTCAGCGCCGTGCTGCTGTGCCATCACGTGTTTCAGGAGCTCGGCGAGCTGGCGGTCATCACGGCCGCCGTCCTGATCTGGAAGCGGATCGATGATGGGCGCTTGGACCTGAAGCCGCGCTGGCTGCAGACGCTGACGGCTTGCTGAGGCTACAGCAGTCCCGAATGCGTTCTGCGTCTCAGCCTTGAGACCACGCCAGAGCCTGTCGCTCGAGATCAGCGACAAACGGGCTTTTGGCGGCTTGGTAATCCTCGCGTCTGACACCAATCTCGTCGACCAGTTTGGCCTTGAACTCACTGTAGCGTTTCGCCTGTTCGGGAAAGGCCAACAGAAAATCTCGGACTACGAGATGGCGCAAGAAATCTGCCGAGTTCTTGGTGTAAATATGCAGATGATGCGTGCGTTGGCCACGGTCGTCATTCTTGCGAAAATACCTCCGTCCCGCCAGGCCGAACTCCCCTTTGGCCTCGTAGCCGAGCCGGCCGATCGCGTCGACACAATCATCAACCGCATCAAGGCATGTCACAGCACCGAGTATATCGATAACCGGTTTGGCCAAGATGCCCGGAATCGAGGTGCTGCCGATGTGGTGCAGGCCGACAGCATTCCTTCCGAGCACTGCCCGGATGCCGGCGGCCTCGTGCAGATATTGGCCGGCCCAGGAAGGGTTATGCGCAACCAGAATCGGTGCCATCCAATGTTTTCTCCGGGCCAGGCTGGCGCGGACCTACTGAAACGGATTCAATTTCTTGAGGAAATATTGCAGCCCGCCGCGATTTTCCTTGCGGTCGAGTTCTTCCTGCGAGGTCAGGAAAGTCGTCTGCACGACATAGCGCTCGCCCTCGAAGGGCAAATGCCCGTGCCAGGAATTCTCCGAGCGCAGGAAAGCGAAGACATAGCCGGCCAGAGGCGGCACTTCCTCGGTGAAATCCTCGAAATCCTTCGGCCCGTTGAGGACGCGGATACAGCCTGCCCCGGTGCCGTCCCATTCCGCATTGAGATAGGTCAGCATGGTCAGGATTTTGGACTTGGAGTCGTTGTGGATCGGGCCGTCGGACAGCTGGGAGATCTTGCGCACGGTGATCATGCGCGGCTTGTCGGTGAAATCGACGCCGAACTTCTCGGTCATCAGCTGGGCCAGCTCGGGCGAATTGAGGTCCTGCATCAGCTGATCGAATGTGCCGTGGGACTCAAGCTTGGAGAGCGGCAGATAGCCCGGCTTGTTGATCTGCGGATAATCGCGGCGGATATCGGCCGCCTCGGCCTCGGTCAAACTGCCCGGGGCGACGAAATAATTGAAGGGCGCGGTGCGCAGTTCGGCCGCACGCAGGGCGCCGAAATCGAGGACCCCGCCCGGGCCGGTCTTGCCGTCTGTCGTCGCGCTTGTCTCAGCCATCTCGAAATCTTCCTTCTCCGCCCTGCGCCACATTAGCGCGCCGGCTGCCGCCTTCAAGCCGTCAGGACGCGTCCAATGCACGCAGCAGGCGCTCGGCGGCGATCAATTCTGTCCTGAGCATTTCGAGCCGCTGGCTGGCTTCCTCATCGGGACCCCAATTGGCGGCCTGATAGGCCTCGTCGACAATGGAAAGCGCGAAGATCTCCTCGCCGCCGCGGGCGCCCTCGAGCAGGGCAAAGCCGAGCACCGCCGAGCTACACACCGCCGTCGCATGCGCCAGCGCCGTCAGACGCCAGACATCGAGCGTTGCGGCGCGGGCATGGACCGCCTGCAGGGCCGCCGCATCCTGGTCGATCGGCAGCACGCCCGTGCCCGAGCGCAGGCTGACGCCCAGCTCACGCGCCGCCCAGTCCAGCATCGGATCCCAGGCGGCGGCCTGCGCCGCGATCAGATCGGACGGATCGGGTGCGCGAAAGCAGAGCTGATCGGTGGAGGCATAGCGCGTCACTTCCGCGACGGTGGCGCCTTGGGCCTCGCCCATCAGATCGATCGCGACAAAACACAGGCGGTTGGCCGGCATGGCGGGGGCATTGATGCGCTCGCCCTGGGCGTCCCACTCGGCCGCCAGCAATTCGGCCAGCGTGCGGGTCGGCACTTTGAGCAGCTTCTTGGCCGGCGTCTTGACCGAACGGCCATCGAGCAGAACCTGCCAGCCGCCCTCGCTCTCAGCGACGCTGACTGTGGTGTAGAAGCGCTTGGGCCGGTTATCTTCCGGCCTGGGCATGCGCACGCCCGGCTTGGTCTCATAGGCCAATGTTT
>JBNMNI010000117.1:0-5469 GCA_051275375.1 Maricaulis sp.
CTTCACCGATCAGGCCGGTTTGCCGGCCCGCCAGAGGTCCGGTGGCGGTGGCATTGAGCTCGATGACATCAATGCCGAAGCCGATATCGATCTCGGCGCGGTCGAGTTTTTCATTGAACAGGCGGGCGATATGCGCCGCATCGCGTACCGGCGCCGCGGTGCCGATGATCATGAGATGGATCTTGCCGTCGACGCGGAAGAGATTGAGCTCGACCCGGCGCAGGCCGCGGCCTTCGCTCTCCAGCTGGGCGCAGAGCGTATCGGCGGTCTCGCGCACACCCTGTTTGATGCCCTCGAGCAGGAGCAGGGCATCGGCGAAACGCATCCGGGCCCGGAAGGGTGTTTTCGGTTGCAGCGGATTGAGGGTCTCGTCTTGCTGGCCGCGCGCCTGGTCGAGACGGCGCACCAGATCGGGGCCGAAACGGCGGGCCAGATTGGCGCGCGGCAGGCCGGCAATATCGCCAATGCGTTTGAGCCCGAAACGGCGCAAGCGCGCGGCCGTGTCGCCAATGCGCAGACCCTCGACCGGCAGGCCATGCAGGCTGGCGGCGACATCATGGGCGATCAGCCAGCCGCTTTCCTGGCGCCGCGCCGGAAAGCGCGCCAGACCCCAGGCGAGACCGATGGTCGGGGCGATGGCGGCATGGGCGGTCAGGCCCTGGCCACGCACGGCCTGCAGTGCCGCACTGACCAGCATGTCCTCGCCGCCGAACAAATGGGCGCAGCCGGAAATATCGACCATCACGCCATCCTCCCCGGGCTCACCCGGATCGGGCGCCGTCCAGGGTGACCAGCGGCCGCACCAGCGGGCAAAGGCACCGAGCAGGCGCCGGTCGGCATCGGGCGCGAAGGGGGCAATGCGCAGACCCGGTTCCAGCGCCTTGGCATCGGCCAGGGCCTGGCCGCGCCGCAGACCCAGCCGGGCGGCCTCATTATTGAGGGCATAGAGCCGCTCGCCACCGGTCGTGGTGTGAACCAGGGCAAAGGGGGGCTCGGGAGCATCAGCTGACGAGGCGGTCGATCTGGTCGAGTTGGGGCGCAGGCTGCGCCGCTCGACGGGCCATCTCGGCAGGCTCAAGGACATGAAACGCCGCATTTTTCCACTCGATCTCAAAGTTTTTCGGCGGGCCGCCCCGGACCCGTTCGAGCGCGGCGCAAAAGCGTGGCGCCCCCAATCCCGGCAGTCCTGTCGCCCCGCGCCATGGCCGGTCCGGTGAGGGCAGGGCGGATAATCGCCAGCGGGTCAGGGCCGCGCTGGGCCGGGCCTCCTGATGACCGCGCAAGACCAGCACGCGCGCGCCTCCGGCCTGGGCCGAACGGTGCAGGCGGCGCGAGGCGGTGAGGTCGTAGCGCGCCGATGCGCCGATCTCGCCGATCACCAGCGCACCGGCATTGAGCCCTTCTTCCATAGCCCACAGCACATCGCTCGCATCGCCCGCCTCCACCAGCAACACCCGTTCCGGCGCCAGCCCCCAACGGGCCAGGGCGAGCGGATAGGGGCGGCCGAAATCATGGGCGCGGTCGCCGGCGCATCGCACCCAGATCACCGGGCGCTGCTGGTCCTGTCCGGCCAGGCCATGGCCGAGCATGCCGATCTGGAAAGCCAGCGCGGCGGGCGTGTCGAGATAGCTTGCCGGACAGACCTCATGCAGGCCCGGCGCAAGCGCCAGCGCGTCCTGCCCCGCCGCAACAGGGCTGGACAAAGGCGTTTCAATCGCCTGGATCTGGCGTCGCAGCTCCTCGAGCTGCGGCCGTCCTGTTCGGACGCGCGGCGCAGTTGGCATGTCATGGCCCCTGTTGAATGTTCCACTTATGTTCCGTTCCGGGGCGCGGAGAGTCAAGAGGGGAATCGGTGGGGGGCGTTCTCCGGCGTTGCGCCGCCCGCCTCACCCGCCCCTGCGGGGCACCCTCTCCTCACGGAGAGGGAAGGCGCGAGCTCCTTCTCCGTGAGGAGAAGGTGGCCGAAGGCCGGATGAGGTGGGTTGGAGCGGGGTTGGAAAGCACAGCTGCGCGGGACATGGCCCGGCGAAGCGGGTGCATGCCCCGGGCTGCAATCCCCGCCAACTCACGCTAATCTCGCCGCCATGTGTGGACGCTATGCGATCGGCAAGCTGCAATGGTGGATCCTGCAGGAGAATTTCAAGCTCCGGCAGGCGGCGACCAATCTCGAGCCGCGCTGGAATATCGCCCCGACCCAGAGCGCGCCGATCATCCGCCAGCGCACGGATGAAGAGGTCGGCAATGAGATGGCAATGGCGCGCTGGGGGCTGGTGCCGCATTTCTGGCACAAGCCGCTGAGCGAGATGAAATACTCCACTTTCAACGCCAAGGCAGAAACCGCCGCCGATCTGCCCAGCTTCCGGCATGCCTTTCGCCGCCATCACTGCATTGTGCCGGCGGTCGGATTTTATGAATGGACCGGCGAAAAGGGCGCCAAACAACCCTGGTTCATCGGCCTCAAGGACACGGACTGGTTCGGCATGGCCGGGCTGTGGGACCGGGCCGAGATCAAGGGCGTGGTGATCGACAGTTTCACCATCCTGACCATCCCGGCCAATGACGCCATGAAGCGCGTGCATAATCGCATGCCGGTAATGTTGCGGCCGGAAGAGTGCCAGCCCTGGCTGGAACCGCAGAGCGCCGATATCGATCTCATCCTCAAGGGGCCACCCTCGGAGACGCTCTGGATCCATGCGGCCAACAAGGCGGTCGGCAATGTGCGCACAGACGGCGAATGGCTGACCGAGCCCGGCGATGGACCACAATTGACGGGGCTGGTCTGATGCCGGTGCCCGACGGACACGCCGCCCGCGCGCTCAACGCCTTCATCGCCGAGCACGCACTCGAAATCACGACCGCCCCGCCCGATCCGGATCTGGGTGGATTTGACGGCGTTGTGCTGGTCGTATCTGCGCCGCAGAGACCGGTTTTGCGTCTCACCCTGTTCGACGAATATGGCGATGCCCGGCCGGATAATCCGGCGCTGTGTCTCGCCTTGCTCAACATGCAGTTTCGCGAACTGGGCGATGCGGGCGGTGAGATGAGGCGCTGGGCCATCGCCGAAGGGCTCGAGCCGGCGGCAGCCGCGACGCGACAGGCCTTCGCGCAGAATGAGGCGGCGCACGCCGCTTTCCTCGCCGCCTATGGCCCGATCCCCGATGTCGTGACCGATCTCGACTGGCAGCTCAATGCCGGCCCGGCGCAGGCGCTGCGGGCGTTATAGGCGAGCGCGCAGGGTCAGGTCACAGCCATAATGCGCGCGAGGATCATGGCGCATACCCCAGTTCGGTCTCGATCATGGCCTGGATATCCCTCGCATTGGTCAGGGCGTCCTCGCCGATGGCGCTGGCAACCCACAGGATTGAAATCCAGTAGCTCAACTGGGCCTGCAATACAGTGTCGGCGAGGAGGGTATCGGAAATCGACGCCATCTCGCTGGCACCCGGCGGCGGGGTGCAGGCCAGCAGACTCTGGGTGCCATCAGCTTCGGAGTCGTAGCAGTTTTCCCAGATATAGAGCTGGAGCGAAATCGGGATGATGCCGCGCACAGTGACGCGATAGTCGGGCCGCTCGCTCAGGGCCGCATTGCTGCCCATCGCATAATATGCGGAGATACGGGCGCGGATGTCCGGATTGTGGATCAGGCCGAGCTCGCCGGCGCTCGTGATTTCGGTATAGGTGGTTTCAGTTGGCTCGAATTCGGCAACCTGACTGGCCTGGAAGAAGTCGAGAATGATGGCCCAGTCATCCCGGCTGCTATCCCCTGTCAAGGCATGGTCGGCCTCGGCAATCGCGCTCAGACCATAGTCCGATACCTGGCCCCAGAATGCGATGCGGTCTTCGTAATTGGCGATGTCGTCGTTCAGATCGGCATGGATGCGTTCCAGATAGCCTCGCCCACGAGCCCCCTCGACGCGGGTTTCGTTCCAGGCCGTAACCTGAAAACCTATCACGACACCGGCGATCACGATCATGAACTCGATCGCGATGGCGGTCCAGTTCTGGGTTTTCAGATGGTGGACGATGCGGGACAGGATCATCGGATCGGCAAAGCCTCGCACTGGAAATCATCATCGCCAAGCGCCTGACAACCCTCGGGGAAGCCGCGCACCTGCCACAGTTCAAGCAGGCCGATATTGCGGATATGTTGCCGCCAGCGCGGGTGATTGCGGTAATTGCTATCGAGGCCGAGGAAAATCTGCAGATCAGATTGCGGTTCGCGCGCCCAGATCGTCGCACTGGCATCGAGCGCCATGTCGACGTCTTCGAGCAGGTCGGCCACTTGCAGGCGGCCGAAGGGGTTTTCTGGCTGGAGGGCGCGAAGCGCCTCATCCCCTGAGGCCCAGGCCTCGATCACCTGGCCCGGTCCTTCGGGCGCCTCCAGAGGCGGATAAATCCCCTGACGCACGGCGTCCTCGACAATTTCCGTCGCCGCCTCCCGCCGCCCCAGACTGGTCAGAGTGCTCATCGCATTATTGTAGCAATACGGCAGATCCGGCCCGATCTGGCGGCAGAGCCGGAACTCCTCCAGCGCAGCCTCGGAGCCATAGCCCGGCGCGTCGATCGAGGACCAGCCCAGCGTGTTGCGATAGATCGGCACCAGCGGGTCGAGCGCTACGGCGCGTGCGGCCAGCTCCCGCGCCCGGGCGGAATATCCGACATTAACGAGCACCTGGGCATAGGTGTCGAGCACGGCCGCGTTCTGCGGTTCCAGATCGACGGCCCGGTCGAAGGCTTCGAAGCCGGCAATCCAGTCATGACGCAGGATCAGGAAGGCACCGATATAGGCCTGCGCCTCGCCGGATTCGGGGGTGAGCTCGGCGGCGCGCTGCGCTGCGGCCAGACCGATGCTGCGCCAGCGCCGGAAATCGCTGACCGTTTCAATTGGCTGATAGGATTCATAGACCGAATAGACGCCCGCCAGACCGATCCAGCCCGGGGCATAATCGGGATCGCGGGCGACCACTTCCTGCAGCATAAGCGCCGCAGTCTCCAGATTGCGCCGGCCGCGCTGGAAATAGAGCTGACGGGCCTGGAGATAGAGTTCATAGGCCTCGATATCGCTGGTGCGGTCGTGTGCTGCCGGTTGCCAGTCAATCCCGAGCGAGATCGCGAGCTCGCCTGCGACGGCGGCAGCGATCTCGTCCTGGATGTCGAAAATATCGGCGATCTCGCGGTCATAGGTCTCCGACCACATGTGGAAACCGTCCGACGAGCGGATCAGCTGGGCCGTGATGCGCAGGCGCGAGCCGGAACGGCGCACACTGCCCTCCAGCACATGATTGACGCCCAGCGCCTCGCCGATGGCGCGCAAATCCTCATTGCGGCCCTTGAAGGCAAAACTCGAGGTTCGACCGGCGACGCCCAGTCCCGGGATGCGGACAAGCACATTGAGGATTTCCTCGGAAATGCCGTCGGAGAAATACTCCTGATCACCGGCGGCGCTGAGATCGATGAAGGGCAGGACGG
>JBNMNI010000118.1:0-5457 GCA_051275375.1 Maricaulis sp.
TATTTCAGCTTGGTCTGGAAACCGACCATGTTGAACAGCGTGCCCAGCGCATTATCCTGGCGCAATTGCACGATGGCATGGGCCTTGACGGTGGGATTGTGCGGATTGGTCAGCCCGACCGGTTTCATCGGCCCGTGCCGCAGGGTCTCGCGGCCGCGCTCGGCCATCACCTCGATCGGCAGGCAGCCTTCGAAATAGGGCGTGCCTTCCCATTCCTTGAATTCGGTCTTTTCCCCGGCGATCAGCGCGTCGATGAAGGCGTCATACTGGGCCTTGTCCATCGGGCAATTGAGATAGGCGGTCTGATCGGCCAGGGTCTCGCCCTTGTCATAGCGCGACTGGAACCAGGCGCGCTCCATATTGACGCTGTCGCGATGGATCACCGGTGCGATGGCGTCGAAGAAAGCCAGCTCGTCCTCGCCGGTCTCCTTCAGGATGGCTTCCGACAGGGATTGCGAGGTCAAAGGCCCGGTGGCGATGATGACGCTGTCCCACTCGGCCGGCGGCAGGCCGGTGATTTCCTCGCGCGCGATCGTCACCAGCGGGTGTTCGGTGAGCTTTTTGGTGACGGCAGCGGAGAAGGCGTCGCGATCAACGGCCAGCGCACCGCCGGCCGGCAGGCGATTATTATCGCCCTCGGCCAGGATGATCGAACCGCAGCGCCGCATTTCCTCGTGCAACAGCCCGACCGCATTGGTCTGGGCATCGTCGGAGCGAAAGGAGTTGGAGCAGACCAGCTCGGCCAGACCATCGGTCTTGTGGGCCTCGGTTTCCTTCACGCCGCGCATCTCGTGCAGGATCACCGGCACGCCCTGCGAGACGAGTTGCCAGGCGGCTTCGGAGCCGGCCATGCCGCCGCCGATGATATGGACAGGTTTGAGGGAGGTTTCGGTCATGCGCGGCATATCAAGCCGGGGGCCGTGCAAGTCAAGCATGGGGGGGCAGTGCGATATTGACAGGCGCGCACCCTCTGGCGAATGATCGCGTAAGTGGGGATTTATGTGATGTGGCAGTTTTTGATTGCAGCATGCGTGGCTGCGGTGGCCCTCTCGGCAGCCCGCGCCCAGGACGAGCCGCTGCCGGACAGTGTGGCGCGGGCCTATTTGGCTTATGAGAGCGCGCTGCTTGCCCAGGACAATGAGGCCGCGACCGATGCGGCCGGCACGGCCTGGCGCGCGGCGCGCGATGAACGCATTGATGCCGAACTGATCGGCATTCTGGCGGAGAATTACGGCAATCTGGCGCTGAGCCGCGGAGAGCATGAACAGGCCTATCATGCCTGGCGCAATGCGGCGGAAATCTCCGACCGGTTGCGTGCGCCGGAATCAGAGCGGGCGCTGCGCTGGTATCGCGCCTCGCTCTCGGCGTTTGCAACCGGAGAAATCTATGATGCGCGCCAGTGTTCGCTCAGATCCTCCCGTGCTGCGGCAGCTGCCGATACGCCGATCGATGCGGGGCTGAGCGGCGATATTCACTACATGATCGCGGCCACCAGCGGGCAATTGGGCCGGCTCAACACGATGGCCGAGCATGCCGTCCTGGCGGTCGAGGCCTTCCGGCTCTCCGGACGTCCCTATGACCTGGTCTATGGCAATGCCCATTACCTGTCGGGCGTCGGGCGGTATTTCGAAGCTGACCGAACCGGCTCGATCCTGGATTTTGCCATGGCGCGGGGCATTTATGCGACGACGGAGGCGGCCGATCAGGCGCGCAATATTCGAACATCCTCCCTATGGGTCTATCTGGCACGCTCCGAGGCGAGCCCGGAAGAGCTGGCGCAGATCGATGCCCAGATCGCGGCGTCCGATTTTCCTGACACGGATTTTTCCGATATCTGGGGTGATGAAGAGGCCGATGCTGCAGCCTATGATGTCGATGCCGTTGCCGGTTACAGGCGTGAGCCGAACTACCCCTTGGGAGCGGCCCAGGCCGATCTGGACGGGATCGTGCTGGTCCAGTTTGCCGTTACCGAAGAAGGCCGCACCGACGCGGCCGAGATCATCGCAGCAGCGCCGACCGGGGTGTTCGACGATGCCGTTCTCAGGGCAATGCGCAGCTGGCGCTATGAGCCGGCCATGATTGACGGCCAGCCGGTGAGGCGAGAGCGTGTGCTGACGCGTTTCATGTTCACCATGTGCCGCAGCCAGTCTCCGTCCGCATGCCGGCGGGAGCAGGAGGCGCGCGCTGCGCCGGGGGACTGACCCGCCGCTGCAGCCGGTAACTTGCCTTCACGGCCCGGCGCGTCCAGATCGGGGGTGTTGAACGCAATCACCGTCTGCGGAGCCCGGCATGAACCCGACACCCATCGCGAGCCCTGTCCCGATCCTGCGCAGCGTCGCGGCTGCCTACGCGTTTTTGATCTCGCACTGGCAACGCGCCCTGATCGCGGCGGCGCCCTATACGCTGGTCTATATTCTCCAGCTGGTCCTGATGCAGGCGGTAGGCGAGACGATCGGCAATCCATTGATCGCGATGGCGGTTTTCCTGCTCTCACTGGTCGCGGTGGTCGCCAGCCTGGCGCTGTCGGCGGGTTGTCTGCGCATGGCGGTGCTGGGCGATTATAGCGGCTGGCATTCGCTCAAGGCCGGGGCCGATGAGGGCCGTATCTTCATCGTCGGTCTGCTGGTCTCGGCACTGACCCTGCTGGTCTTCATCATGGCCTTCATGTTCTGGGCTGTCGTGCTCGGTTCGGTCGCCGCCGGGGCGATGAGCCGCGCCGGGGTCGATCCGGAAGCCGCCGGGCTCGAGCTGGCCGATGCGATGGCCTATCTCGGCACCGCCGACTGGGTTGTGGTCGGCGCGGTCGGTGTGATCGCCGCCGGCGTGCTGGTCTGGCTGTCGGCGCGCCTGGTGCTGGCTTTCCCGGCCTCGATTGCCCAGCGCAAGATCATGGTGCTCAGCGCCTGGTCGCTGAGTGGCGGCAATGCGGCGCGGATTGCGGCGGCCCTGCTGCTGACGGCCGTGCCGCTGCTGGTGCTGGAAGCCGGTCTGTATGAGCTGATCTGTGCCGTGCTCGGTTCGCGGCCGCTCTACATGCCGATTCCGGTCGGCGCCGATCAGGTCAATGCTCCCGCCCTGGCCGCGGCAGAGGAGTATTTGCGCTGGAACGGTTTGATGGCCTTCATCAATGTGCCGGTATTTTCGGGCCTTTATGCCTATATCTACCGCAATCGGGTCGCCGCCGCGCCTGCGGGGGATGGAGCAGCCTAGCGTCCCTCTGGCCTTTGATTGCCAATCCGTCATGATGCACGCCTAATCTGCGATCAGTCGCAAAGGGGAGCGAAATGGCAGGCAAGGCGTTCGATATCGGCGAAGGCATATTCTACTTCTTCAAGCGTTTCGGTGAAAACCCGCTCGGGGCGATCTGGATCGCGATTTGCCAGGCCCTTGTGGTGGGCGCCCTCGCGGCGCTTGCTTTCATGTTGCTGGGCCCCTTCTATATCGGCCTGTTCGATCTGCTGGTGCAAAATGCCGATGGCGCTTTGGGCGAGGACGAGGTCAGCCGGCAAATGCTCAGCCTGATCGGTCCCTTCATCGCCTCCATGCCCCTGATCGGCCTGGGCGGGATACTGGCGACGCTGATGTTCCAGGCCGCCTGGCTGCGCTTTCTGACCCGCGGCGAGATCGCGGCAGTGATCCCTTTCCGCATTGGCAGTGACGAGTTTCGCCTGCTCGGGGTCAATCTTCTCTACATCGTGATCGGGATCGCGGCCTATCTGGGCATCGTGCTGGCTGCGGTGGTGATCATCGCCCTGGGCGCAGGCGTGATGGCCGGGAGTGATGGGTCGATGGCCGGCGGAATGGCGACTGGTCTGATCGCCTTTCTCGGCGTGCTGACCGTTTTCCTTATCGTGATCGTGTTCTGTATCCGTCTCGCTTCGGCGCCGGGCCTGACAATCGTCGACGGCCGCGTCCGCTTCTTCGAGAGCTGGAGCGCCAGCCAGGGCGTGTTCTGGCACCTGGCCCTGAGCTATCTGGTCGTGGCGGGCCTGATCCTGGTGCTGGGCCTCGTTTTGAGCACGCTCATCCAGCTGGTCTTCCTGGGCGCCTTGATGCCCCTGATGATGGATTTTGCCCAGCTGGCCGAAGGCAAGGCCGAGGTGATGCCGCAGGACCTGATCGACCTGTTGCAGGGTGTGGCCAGCAATCCGGCTGTCATGACCGGTCTCGTGACCGGTCTGGTGCTGGGCTATATCATGCAGATCACCTTCGAGGGCATGTGGCACGGTGTTGGCGCCTATAACGCGGTGCGCTACCGCGCCGATGGCGCCGCCGAGGCGAGCGATGCACCGGTGCTGGCCGCCGATCACCCCGCCGGGGCCTCGCCCAGCGAAGGCTAGCCGCGCGCCGGCCTGAGCATCGGGAACGGCCCGCCGGCTTGCTGGCGGGCCGTTTTGATTCGCGGGATCGAACAGGGGCGGCGCCCGCCCTTTCGGCACCATCCCGGCAGGGCTTTCTCCCATATGATGTGAGCAGGGCAGGCGGGCACGCCATGGGTGGCGTCTCGCAACTTGATGCGCATTATGTTAACCTCTACGTGCCGGGTTGCGAGACGCAGCCTGAGCTTCCAACGGGAGATTCGGCCATGAGCACCAATGTTGCAGGCGTGTATATCACCGGTTTGTTCGGCAAATCCGGTCTGTTGGTGCCGACGACAAAGGAGCTGCTCGGCTCGCGCATCAATGACTATATTTTCTGGTCGGTGCATGTGCATCCCGATGGCAGCCTGTATTACAACGACTCGGCCCTGGCCCAGGGCGGCAAGACCAATCGCGACATCGCCCAGCCCATCGCCGATCTGATCGCCGCGGCACGCAAGGCCAGGCTTGTGAGCACGGTCTGGTTCTCGATCGGTGCCGGCGGCGTCTCGGACTTCGCCAATATCCAGGCCATCCTCCGATCCGGCGGCAAGGCGGCCGATAATCTCTATGCCAATTTCCAGGCAGTCTACGCGCTGGGTGCCGACGGGTTTGATCTCGATTACGAGGAAAACCTCACCGACCCTGTCGGGCTGATCAGCGAGCTGACCATCGGCCTCAATCAGCGCATGGGCGCGCGCCTGACCTATTGCCCCTATTACGGGACCAGCTTCTGGATTGATTGCCTGGCCGCCACCTACAAGGCGCTTCGGACCCAGCCGGTGATTGGCTTCAACCTGCAATGCTATTCCGGCGGTGGCGGCAATGATCCGCGCACCTGGACCCAGGCGATCAAGGCGGCGGGCTCGCTCACCGGGGTCAATAATCCGGACACATTCGTCCGGCCGGGTCTGGCGGTGGCCGGCTCGGCCTCGATGCCGGCGCTGACGCCGCTGCAAATGACGCAGCAGCTCAATAGCTGGGGTTCGGCCGGCGGCTGGATCTGGAATTCCCAGACTGTCATCAATCAGCAAGGTGCCACGAAGTTCGCGATCTCCGACTACGCGACTGCCCTGCTGAATGCCCAGGGTGCCAAGGC
>JBNMNI010000119.1:0-5414 GCA_051275375.1 Maricaulis sp.
GTCATAGCGTCCGGAGGTCGGGTAGTTGAGGTGGATCAGCGGGTTGAGGCCTTCGCCGCTGTCATCGTCGCAATACCATTCGCCATTCGGCCCGTTGACCAGCAGGGTCGTGTCGGAACCGGACGTCGCGCCGATCGTCAGGTCGAAACCGCCAGCGGCGTAATTGACCGAATAATCGGGCGCATTGGCGACCCAGCCGCGGCACTCCGGGGACACGTTGGTGGCCGGGATTGAGCCGCCGGAGGTGATTCTGACATTGAACGGGTCGGGCGTGAATCCGGCATTGAGATTGACGCTGCCATAGGTCGGCGGTGCCGAAAAGTTCTGAGCGAGCGCGCCGCCGGCCATCAGGGCGACAGAGGCTGTCGCGAGCAGCAAAGTTCTCATCTTGAATTCCCCTAGAAAACCGCCGGCCGCTTAGCCTGCCCATGCAAGCCGCCCCGGCAAAACCACATCCTCATTCTAGACGGTTTTCCGGATGAGCCCAAATTGAATGAATCCCCTGCGTCATAATGTCTGGCCGGAGGCCATGAGGCGCGACACCGAGGCGATCACGACCACTGGGAGCTCGCCCTCATCGCCATGCCCGCCCTGCTCCAGCGCCCCGGATGATTTGCGGCGAAGAGTGCCACAGCCGTTGAAACGCGCGAGCAAAAGGGCAACAAAAAAGGGCCGGCCGGTTTCCCGGTCGGCCCTTCTGTTCGTCTCAAGCCTGGTGGATCTATTCGCTGTAGAGCTCGGAGATCGTCAGCGAGGCCGCGGCGCTATCGCCCTGGCTGAAGGAGCCGATCCAGATGTCATAGACACCCGATGCCGGACGATCGATGCGGACCTGCGGGTTCATGCCGACATTGCCGCCATCATCATCGCAGAACCAGACACCGTTTGGATCATTGACCAGGATGGTCGTGTCGGAATTCGACGCTGCCGAAAGGATCAGTGGCAGGGAACCGGCCGTAAAGGTCAGTTCGAAATCCGGCGCCGCAGCGACCCAGCCGGCGCAGCTCGGCTCGACGCTGTCAGCACGATAGCCGCCGCCCGAAGTGATGTTGACGCGGTATGGATCAGGCTGGAAACCGGTGCGCAGCGTCGCCGTGCCAAAGGCTGCAGGCAGGGACATGTCGATGCCGGACTGAGCCTGTTGCTGATATTGCGGCTGTTGATACTGCGGCTGTTGCGGCTGTTGATACTGGGGCTGTTGATACTGGGGCTGTTGCTGTGGCCGTTGCTGCTGCGGCACATAGGCTGGCGGCGGGGCATTGGCGACGCGTCCGATTTCCGAGATCGACAGGATCGAGTTGGCATAATCGCCCTCGGAATAGGAGCCGACCCAGATATCATAACGGCCGGATGCCAGATTTGCCAGCGTAACCATCGGGTTGAGGCCATTGCCACCATCATCGTCGCAAAACCAATTGCCATAGGCATCATTGACGACCAGCGTCGTGTCCGAGCTGGACACGGCACCAATGGTCAGCGTGTCATAGCCGCCGGCATTGTAATTGACCGAGAAATCAGGCGCATCGGCGATCCAGCCGCGGCACTCGCCGGAAATCGCAGCCGCGCTGCGGTCGCCGCCGGAAGTGACGTTGACGGTGTAGGGATCAGGCGTGAAGCCGGAGGACAGATTGATGCTGCCGAAGGTCGGCGCTGCGGCATAATTCGGTGTGCCGGCATTGCCCTGGGTCAGGCCGAGTTCGGAGACCGACAGCGTCGTGGCGGCAAAATCGCCCTGGGAATAGGAGCCGATCCAGACATCATAGCGTCCGGAATTCGGATTGGTCAGGCGGACCAGGGGATTGAGGCCATCGCCGCCATCATCGTCGCAATACCATTCGCCATTCGGCCCATTGATCAGCAGGGTCGTGTCGGAGTTGGAGGTAGCGCCGATGGTCAGGTCATAGCCGCCAGCGGCATAATTGACCGAATAATCCGGTGCATTGGCGACCCAGCCGCGGCACTCGCCGGAGATATTGCTGGCCGGGATCGAACCGCCAGAGGTGATGTTGACATTATACGGATCGGGCTGGAAGCCGGCATTGAGGCTGACGCTGCCATAGCTTGGCGGTGCCGAATAATCCTGGGCGAGCGCGCCGCTCGCCATAAGTGCGACGGAAGCTGTCGCAAGCAAAAATGATTTCATCCTGAATTCCCCTAGATTAACTGCCGGAGGCTCGGCCCACCCCATGCAAGCCGCTCCGGCTCAGGCCGGAAGCGAACACTAGGCCACTTTGCGGGTGAACCCTAGCTGAATGAAGAGGTTATTTGTTCACATTGCATGCAGGCGACTGCCAGTTTGACTCGTGGGCAGCGGTCAGTTGGCACCCGATGCCAGCAGGCGCGCCAATGAAGCGGCCAGCACCCCCGCAAGCTCACCCTCATCATCATGCTCGCCGCGCTCCAGCTTTCCGGCAAGCTGCCCCAACTGCGTCAGCCCGACATTCAGCGCGGCCCCGCGCAGGGCATGCGCCGCATCGCGGGCCGCCGGCTCATCGGACTTGAGGCGGGCCTGACGGTGCGCTGCGGCCAGGCGCTGCAATTCCTCGGCAAACAGCGTCTTCAACGAGGTGAAGCTGTCGAGGCCGACTGACGCGACCAGGGCGGCGACCATCGCGGTATCGATTTGGGGATGGTCACGCCAACCCATCTCCTGTTCCGTCAATATCCGTGTCCCTTCGTGAAGAGGGCGGTTTCGGCGCGTGGCTGCGCCGCCAGGCTCTATCCTGCTGCGCAACCAGAATAATGCGAGATTCTGATCAAGGCGTAAATCTGGCGGGACGGGGCAGCATACTGTGCCGGCGCACACACCATCGAGTCGCTCGTTCACACCTCTGTGTCATGACAGTGGAGCAAATCGGTAGCGAACGGGCAGATCATGGCAAAAGCTCTCGACAAGAAGCTCCGGCTCTACATCAATGTGGCGGCTCTTGTCAGCCTGATCGCCTCGGTGCTGACGATCTATTTCTTCGTCGGCAGCCTGAACGCCCATGCCCGCCACACCGACAGCCAGCTTCTGGTCCAGGGCATCGAAGCCGCCGCCGAACAGAATGAAAACTGGGTGGTCGATTACGGCTGGTGGGCGGAAGCGGTCGGCTATTTCGAGGCCGGCGAGACGGACGTGCTGGAAGACAGCATGGCCGCACCGCTGCAGGACCATTCCGGTTTCGACTTCGTCATCCTGGCCAATGAATCGCAACACCGGATCTATGGCTGGCACCAGGAGAGCGGGCTGACGGTTCGCGACGACATCCTCAACCAGCCCCAGCTTGCGGTGATCCGGCAGGAACTTGCCAAGGAATACAGATCCGGCAGCTTTCTGGGGTCCCACTTCGTGGCAATCGGCGATCGCAGCTATATCACCTCCGCCACCGTGCTCGGCGAGTTCAAGGACAGGGCCACCACGGATCCGCTGCGCGACACGCTGCTGATCATCGGCACCGAGATGGATGCAGGCTTCTTCCAGACGCTCGAAACGCGTTCCCTTGTCGACAATATCCGCTTCCGCCCCCGGGCCGAGGCGGCGATCGATGGCGCTGTTCCGGTCCGCGACCATTACGGGCACGAGGTCGGGCAGCTGAGCTGGCGCCCCTCACTGCCCGGCTTCCGGGCGCTGCGCATCGCCCTGATCCCGATCACCGTCTACATGATTGCCTTCCTGATCGCCTCCCAGGTCATTGGCGTGCATGCCGGCCGGCTTGCCAGGACCGCAGAGGACAATGAGCGCCGCGCCCACCTGGCGGCATCGACCGACAGTCTGAGTGGCCTGCCCAACCGGCATGGCTTCAGCAATTTCATCGCGAGCGATACGGCGGTTCAGGCCGCCAGCCAGGGACAGGCGGCAGTGATCTATGTCGATCTGAACGGGTTCAAGGCGGTCAATGACAAGGCCGGCCACCAGGCCGGCGATATCGTGATCATCGAGGTCGCGCGCCGCTTCCGGGCGGTCCTGCCGCCGCGGGCCTATATCGCGCGCATGGGCGGCGATGAGTTCGCCGGCATACTGATCGATCCGGCCGATGCCGCCTCGGTGGTCGAGATTGCGAACACCCTGCTGGATTCGCTGAAAACACCGGTCGAATGCGACGGGCGATCATTCGATATCGGAGCCGCGATCGGCGTCTCCCAATCCCTGCCCGGCGCCGTCAAACCCTTCATGACGTTGATGGATGAAGCCGACCTTGCCATGTATCGCGCCAAGGCCGAACAGCTCGACTATCCGCTCTATTACGATGCCGAGTTCGCCGCTATGGACGATTTGCGGCGCACGCTCGATGCCGATATGGAGGCGGGGCTGGCCCGGAATGAGTTCTCCGTCGTCTACCAGCCGATCGTGCATGCCTCGACCGGGGAGATCGCCTCGCTCGAAGCCCTGTTGCGCTGGGAACATCCGGTGCGCGGCAATGTTCCGCCCGACATCTTCATCCCGGCCGCCGAGCAGTCGAAACTGATCCACAGGCTGGCCGATCTGGTGCTCGATTCAGTGTGCCGGGAATTCGATCGGGAATTGGGCTTCTCCGTCTCGATCAATCTGTCGCCGACCCAGCTCAACGACCCGGAGATATGTCGCCGTATCGTCGCCAAGCTGGCGCAACACGACCTCACCCCGGCGCAGATCGAGCTGGAATTGACCGAGACGGTATTGATTGAGGATTTCGGCCGCGCCAAGGCGCGGATGGACGAGCTGAGCCAGGCCGGATTCCGGCTCAATCTCGATGATTTCGGCACCGGTTTTGCCAGCATCAATTATCTGCACACCCTGCCCTTCAGCAAGATCAAGGTCGACAAGACCTTCATCGACACGATCGGCAAAAGCGAGAGCGCCAACAAGATGCTGCAGGCCATGTCGCTGCTCAGCGATGCGATGCGGCTGGAGATCATAGCCGAGGGTGTCGAGACCGAGGCCCAGGCCAAGCTCCTGCGTCTGCTCGGCTTCAACTATCTGCAGGGCTGGCATTTTGGCCGGCCGGTCAGTGCCAAAACCCGGGCGCAGATCCGGCTCGAGCAGGACGACGCCATCAGGCCGGCCAATCGCGCCGCCGGCGAATAGCGGCTGGCGGAGCAAAGCTGGACACGACGCTACAGGCCGGTGAAGATCTGGAAAGCCCGCAGCAGGGGATCGTCAAAGCGCAGCTTGCCCTCGGTCAGGGCGAGGCAGATGCACTCCTCGCCATCGCCGATCCGGATATCATGCTCGACCTCGGGGCTGGCCTCCTCGACATCGCCGCGCACATAGCGCTGCTCGCCATCGAGGAAGGAGCCCTGGAGCACCAGGGTCAGTTCGGTGCCGCGATGGCCATGATGCGGGATGGCGACGCCGGGACGGGCGCGCAGCAGCCAGAGACGCTCATCGGTCTCACTGTGCCACAGCATCGCCTTCTTGAGGCCGGGGCCGAGAAATTCCCAGCGCAGGGTGA
>JBNMNI010000120.1:0-5280 GCA_051275375.1 Maricaulis sp.
TAATTGAGCGCCATCCGGCCGCCATCGGCATAGATGGTGGTGCCGGTGATATAGCTGGCATCCTTTGAGGCCAGGAATGACGCGACCGAGGCAATTTCGTCGGGATCGCCGATCCGCTGCATTGGCGTGCGCGAGAGGATCTTGTCCATCGCGGCCTTGTCGTCATTCACGGCCTTGAGCACATCGGTATTGATACTGCCTGGTCCGATCGCATTGACGCGAATTCCGTATTTGGCGAGCGCCAGCGCCATGGACTTGGTCAGCTGGTTCAGCGCGCCCTTGCTGGTGCAATAGGCCAGCTGGTCAGGGATCGCCATGATGCCGTTGACGGAGGACATATTGATGATGGAGTAGCGGCGGCGGGCATCGTCGGCGCGCTCCCCGCTCTCCTCGATCTGGTCGACCATCTGTTTGGCGCATTCGCGGGCGACCAGGAAGGCGCCGCGCAGATTGACGCCGATCACCCGGTCGAAATCCGCTTCGGAGAGTTCGAGAATATCGCCGCGCGCGACGATGCCGGCATTATTGACCAGAATGTCGAGCCGGTCGAAGGCCGAACGCGTTTCCGCAAGCAGATTGCTGACCGAGAGGCGGTCGGAGACATCACAGGGCACAAACAGGGCCCGGCCGCGTTCACCGCCGAGCTCGCTGGCCAGCGCCGTGCCGGCGACGGTATCGATATCGGCGATCACGACATTGCAGCCGTCCTCGCTGAGGCGCCGTGCGCAGGCCTTGCCGATGCCGTTGGCACCGCCGGTGATGATTGCAACCCGATCGCCAGACGCCATCGTGTAAACCTTCCTGTTAAACCGGCATTCCTGACGCCGTCCAATTGTCTCACCTTGCACAGGCGCGCGCGTTAGGCAACGCAAGTGCCAGACGCACCCGGCAGGCGATCAGGGATGCTGGGTGCGTTCGAAGTCGGCGGTGATTTGCGGATCCTCCGGATCGAGCTGGTGAGCGCGCCGATAGAGCGGCAGGGCCTCGTCGAGGCGTCCGACGGCTTCCAGCGCGGTGGCGTGGGAGTGAATGATCGCGCCGGTCTCCGGTTCGATTGCGGCGGCTTCCTCGCACAATGGCAGCGCGGTTTCCGCGCGCCCGTCCTGGATCAGGGTCCAGCACAACATGTTCAGTGAGGTGCCACTGGCCGGTTCCAGTTCGACCGCGCGCCGGGCATCGGCGACAGCCGCGCTGGTCATGCCGGCATCAAGCAGGGCGCTGGATCGATTGAGCCAGGCACCCATCCATTCCGGCTCCAGCCGGACGATGGCGTCATAGGACACCACGGCATCCGCGGGCCGTTCCATTTGCTGATAGACGAAACCCATATTCAGAAAGGTCAGAACGTCGTCGGGCATTTCGATTGCAGCGTGCTGGAGATCGGCGAGGGCCGCATCCAGCTGACCGAGCTCGAGGCGGGCGATGCCCCGATTGCGCCAAAGGGTTGGATTGGCGATCTCGGCGTGCTGGGTGTCGGCGATGGCAAAGGCCATATTATAGGCTGAAAGCGCTTCCTGATAGCGCTGGTCGGAGAGGAAGGCGGCCGCGAGCGCCGCATAGGTCCGCACCTCGTCCTCGGGCTCCAGCTCGGCCTCATTCAGGCATTGGTCCAACAATAGGGCCGCTGTCGTGCCATCACCCGCATCGAGGGCGATCTGCCCGTCGACGCAGGCATCGCCCGGCTTGGCGTCTGCAGCCATGGCTGGCCCGGCCAGAAAGGCTGCAATCATGGTCGCGGTAAGGATGCGCATTAAAATCTCCGATTCCCCCGCATTCGAACTTCTGTGCACTCTAGTATGCAAAAGGGGCGGCCCGAAAGCCGCCCCCCTGAAATTCTTTATCCCGCGAGCGTTCGAGGCTCGGACGATCGCAAGGTTTCGATCTGTTCCTTCAGTCGAAGTTTCTCCTTTTTCATCCGTGCGACCTCAAGCGAATCCGCCGACGGGTGTTTGAAAACCTCGTCGATTTGGGCGTCCAGACGCGTGTGACGGGCGTCGAGCTCACGAATGCGGGCTGCGATTGGCATGGATTAAACTCCCTCTGGTGAAGTGGATGAATGGATTGAAACAGGTTCCGGCGCTATGTCTACTCACGAAACGTTTCGGGGTTACGCGATGATAAAACCAGACCGCCTGATTGTTGGGGTCTCAGGGGCCTCGGGCATTGTTTATGGCATTCGTGCGCTGGAGGCTCTGCGGCAGCTGGGCATCGAAAGTCACATGGTGGCGTCGAAGGCCGCCGAGATGACGCTTCGCTACGAAACCTCCGTTTCGATTGCCGATTTCCGCGCCGGCGCCGATCATGTCTACAAAATGCCCGATGTCGGTGCCGCGATTGCTTCGGGCTCGTTCCAGACCCGAGGCATGCTGATCGCGCCGTGTTCGGTGCGGACGATGTCGGAGATCGCCTCGGGCGTGACCTCCAGCCTGCTGACGCGCGCCGCCGATGTGGTGCTCAAGGAGCGGCGGCGGCTGGTGCTGATGGTCCGCGAGACACCGTTCCACCTCGGCCATATCCGCACAATGGCGACCTTGACCGAAATGGGCGCGGTGATCTGTCCGCCTCTGCCGGCTTTTTATGCCCGCCCGGTAACAATCGACGACCTGGTCAATCAGTCCGTCGGGCGGGCGCTGGATCTGTTCGGGCTCGACTGGGACGCCACACGCCGCTGGGGCGAAGACCTGGAGGGCGGGCGCCGCTAGCGGCCCGCAAGAATTTCACCGTAAACCGGCACTCGGCGATTTCTTTGAAACCCGAAGGGCGCTATAATCCCGGCTTCGGCGCGACGGGTGCCGACGGACGCCTCCGGCCTCCGCAGGATCCGCACGGCCGTTTCGGCCAGAAAAGAGACCGTACAGGAATGGACGGACAATTCTTGGATCAAAACGAGCTGCGCTCGCGCATTCTGACCATGCGCAGCCAGCACGAGGCTCTCAATAACGCGGTCGATGCCCTGGCCGAAAACGGCGTTGTCGATCAGCTCAAACTGGCGCGCCTGAAAAAGGAAAAGCTGCGGATCAAGGATCATCTCGCGGCCCTGAACGACCAGCTGACGCCTGATATCATCGCCTGATATTGTCGCCGGTTCTTACCGGCAGTCCGTACCGACCCCTGAGGCAGCCCCGGGAGCCGATATCAGGCTTCCTTGCGCGCTGCCGCTTCAATCTGGCGTTTCTGATCCTGCTTGCGCGCATACATGACCGCATCGGCCTCGGCCATGGCTTCGTCGGCATTGCGGCCGGCGGCGAGGGGATAGGCGCCCCAGGCGACGCCGACATACATTTCCCGGCCGCCGTGCACGAAGGGAACTTTTTCCAGCATGTCGACCAGCTCGCGGGCCTTGGTATCGGCACCGGCCGGGCCGGTCAGGGTCAGCACGACACCGAACTCATCCCCGCCGAGGCGGCCGACCGCATCGGTCTCGCGCACATGCGCCGTCAGCTGCGCCGCGACATGGTGCAGCGCGGCATCGCCTGCGGCATGGCCATAGGTATCGTTGATTTCCTTGAACCCGTTCAGGTCGAGATAGACCAGCGCCGATGGCGCGTTGTGGCGTTCCGCCAGGGCCAGGGCCCGGCTGACTTCGCGCAGGAAGGCGCGCCGGTTGAGCACTGGCAGCAGTACATCGTGATCGGCAAGTGATTCCAGTTCGCGCACCCGGCCGCGCAGTCGCTCGGTGTCCTTGCGCAGCTGGTCGACCTCGCCCATCAGCGACAGGAGCGCGCGCTGGACATTCGGTGTCAGCTCGGCTTCCGGCACGCCCATGATCGAGGCGGCATCGCGCGGCGCCTCGGCCGAGCTTGCCGAGCCGGCAGTCTTGGAGGCGCCGGCCTTGCCGGTACGCGAAACATCTCGTGTCGTATTCGTAGGTCCGATGCGCATGGGGGTGCGTCCTGGGCGATTCTATTCGGCTTCAGGCTCGTCATTTGTGGTTAAGAAACCATCAAAAAGACAAAGAAAGCCTATGTTCCCGCTGGGCATCTTGACCTGTGGCCGCCGAAAGCTATGGTTCCGCGCTTCCTTTTCACGTGCAGGAAGCGTCATGAGCGATAATTCGCAGATTTCCCCCGGTCACCCGGCCTCTGGCTCCTCTGTGGACGTCTCGATCATTATGGGGTCGCGGTCCGACTGGCCGACCATGCAGAAAACCGCCGAGATCCTGGATGATTTGAAGATTCGCTATGAGGCACGTGTCGTCTCTGCGCATCGCACGCCTGACCGCATGGTGGCGTTCGCCAAGGCGGCCCGCGGCCGCGGCATCAAGGTGATTATTGCCGGCGCCGGCGGCGCAGCGCATTTGCCCGGCATGGTCGCTTCGATGACGACCCTGCCCGTCCTCGGCGTTCCGATCAAATCCAAGGCGATGAGCGGCCAGGACAGCCTGCTCTCCATTGTCCAGATGCCGGGCGGGATTCCGGTCGGCACGCTGGCGATCGGCGATGCCGGTGCCAAGAATGCCGGATTGCTGGCGGCCTCGATACTATCGCTGTCCGACCCGGATATCGCCGCCGCCCTGTCGGCCTGGCGTCAGGCCCAGACCGACAGCGTCGCAGAATCGGTCGAGGATTGATCCCGCAATGAGCACGCGTCCACTGGTGCCCGGCTCTGTGATCGGGATTCTCGGCGGTGGCCAGCTGGGTCGCATGCTGGCGCTCGCCGGAGCCCGGCTGGGCTTCGACATGTATATTTTTGACCCTGAGCCGGACTGCCCGGCCGCCCGGGTCGCGGCCCGCTCCTGGGCGGCGCCCTGGGAGGATGGCGGTGCGGTGGAGGCCTTCGCCGGCCGCTGCGATGCCATCACCTATGAATTCGAGAATATTCCCCTCGATGCTGTCGCTGTGGCCGGCTCGACAACGCGCCTGCGTCCCGGCGCCCGCTCGCTCGAACTGACCCAGGATCGCATTACCGAAAAGCGCTTCATCAATGGCGCCGGCGTTGCAACCGTGCCCTTCGCGCCCGTCGACCGTCTCGACGATCTTCCGGCCGCGATCGCGCTGACCGGCCTGCCCGCCGTGCTGAAGACCCGCCGCTTCGGCTATGACGGCAAGGGCCAGGCCTGGATCCGTTCGGCGGACGAGGCCGCTGCGGCCTGGGCGGCGATCGGCCAGCAGCCGGCCATACTGGAGGGCGCCGCCGCCTTCGTGCGCGAATTATCCGTCGTTGCGGCCCGATCGGTCGATGGTGTCGTGAAGGCCTGGCCGCTGTCGGAAAATCTCCATGGCGATGGCATTCTGAAACAAAGCACGGCCCCGGCGCCTGGCGTCGATGACGGACTTCAGG
>JBNMNI010000121.1:0-5261 GCA_051275375.1 Maricaulis sp.
TCGGTCTTCGATTCCGCAGTCACCATGATGAAGGGGGTAGCCTTCATCGCCTCATCGCCGCGAACTTTTTGCAAAAGCTCGTAGCCCGTCATCGGTTCCATGTTCCAGTCAGAGATGACCAGCCCATATTTGTTTTCCTGCATCTTTGCGAACGCTTCTTGCCCGTCTGCGGCATCATCAACGTTCTCGAACCCAATCTGCTTGAGCAGGTTGCGTATGATTCGGATCATGGTTTTGTAGTCATCCACGACCAGAATCGACATTGTCATATCGACAGCCATGCTAAGTCTCCATCCACTCGGCGTGTTTCCTAGGACAGCTTGTTCCGCTGTCTTCATCCATGACCCTAGACATTCGCAGATAAAAATCGGTTAAAGCGGGGAGGAGACGGAGAGACTCATGGCCGAAAATAATGGAATTGCCTTGGAGGACATGCGAATCGGGCAGTCGGCAGAAGCAGCGCGAGTCGTTGAAGAAGCCGATCTGGACCTTTTTGCCCGGGTTTCCGGTGATTATAATCCAGTTCACATGGATGAGACCTACGCCCGTTCCACACCCTTTCGCGGTCGGATTGTGCATGGCGCCCTGGTCGCGTCCCACATCTCTGGCGTGCTGGGGAATCAGTTGCCCGGACCGGGCGCGATTTTTCTCGCCCTCAATATGCGCTTCTTCCAGCCCGTGCGTATCGGCGATGAAGTTCTCACCCGGGTGACGGTCAAGGATATCGACATCAAGGCGCGGCGTCTGATCATGGATTGCGTTTGCACCGTCGGCGGCAAGGTCGCGATGCAGGCCGAAGCGGAAGTCATGGTGCGCAAGCGGCGCCGCAAGCCGGATGAATGAGCGTTGATGCAGGTTTTTCACGGATATGACCGCCTCCCATCGGGGAAGCGCGGCGCGGTCATCGCGCTGGGGAATTTCGATGGCGTGCATATCGGGCACCGGGCGGTGCTCGATGTCGCCCGCAATCTGGCCGTCGAGGCCGGAGCCAGGCTTGGCGTTGCATTGTTCGAGCCGCATCCGCGCCGCTATTTCGCCCCCGAGGCGCGATCCTTCCGCCTGATGAGCGCGCCGCGACGTGACGCAACGCTCGAGGCACTCGGTGTCACGCAGCTGCATGTGCTCGAATTCAACGGTGCGATGGCGCGGATGACCCCGGAGGGCTTCGTCCAGACCGTATTGGCCGACGGGCTCGGCATTGCCGGCATCGTCACCGGTTCCGACTTCCGGTTCGGCGCCGGCCGCGCCGGGTCGACGCTGGAGCTGGCGCAGCTGGGTTCGGCGCTCGGTATCCGCTCGGCCTTTGCCGAGCTGGAAGGCAATGGCTCGGACAAGGTGTCCTCGACCCGCATCCGGCAGGCCATCCATGATGGCAATATGCGGGCGGCGGCCGAATTGCTCGGCGCGCCCTGGACTGTCGATGGCATTGTTGCACAGGGCGATATGCGTGGCCGCACCATCGGTTTCCCGACCGCCAATCTCGATATGGGCGATTATGTCCGCCCGGCCTATGGCGTCTATGCCGTCCTCGTCGGGATTGATGGCAAGCCGGCAACCCGTCCTGCGGTCGCCAATATCGGCAAGCGTCCAACGGTCGATGGCGTTACAGAACTGCTGGAAGTTCACCTGCTCGACTTCGATGGCGATCTCTATGGCCGCGAGCTGGCGGTCGAGTTTCACGATCATTTGCGCGCCGAACACCGCTTCGACGGTCTCGATGCGCTCAAGGCCCAGATCGCGCTTGATGCGGCACGCGCCCGCGATGTGCTGACGCGTGTGGCTGGACCGGCCTGACAGGCTCGGATATACGCGGAGCATGGTTTGTTCCCGATTGAACATATGCGATGCGGCGCTGGCTCCGGCGTCTTCTGTCCGGCGAATTAGCGGCCCGGGCCGCCGGGATTGATCCAGGCGGTTCCGGGAGACTGCCTCTCCTCCAGAACCTTCCAAGATACTGACCGCAAGGACCCTATCCGATGACGGATACGCCCGCCGACACCGAAACTGAAACCGAAGCTGGCCGCGATTACCGCCAGACCCTTTTCCTGCCCAAGACCGATTTCCCGATGCGCGCCGGCCTGCCCGTGCAGGAGCCGCTCTGGCTTGAACGCTGGGAGAAGCTTGGGATCTACCGCCAGCTGCGCGAGCAGGGCCGCAAGAAGACCCGCTTCGTGCTGCATGACGGCCCGCCCTATGCCAATGGCCATATCCATATCGGCACCGGGATGAACAAGATCCTGAAGGATTTCGTGGTGCGCTCGCGCCAGATGGCCGGTTTCGATGCGCCTTATCGTCCCGGCTGGGATTGTCACGGTCTGCCGATCGAGTGGAAGGTCGAGCAATTCTACCGGTCCAAGGGCCAGAACAAGAATGACGTGCCGACCAAGGAATTCCGCGCCGAGTGCCGCTCCTATGCGGCCGGCTGGATCGATGTCCAGCGCGAGGAATTCAAGCGGCTCGGTGTCGCGGGCGACTGGGATGATCCCTACACCACCATGGCCTATGATTCCGAAGCGGCGATCGTGCGCGAATTCCTCAGCTTCGTGAAGCAGGGCCTGGTCTATTGCGGTTCGGCGCCGGTGATGTGGTCGCCGGTCGAGCAGACCGCGCTGGCTGAAGCCGAGGTCGAGTATCACGACAAGGTCTCGACCACGATCTATGTCCGCTTCCCGCTGCGCGGCCTGCGCAAGGACGGTTCGGCGATCCCGGCCTCCTGTATCGGCGCGCATGTCGTCATCTGGACCACCACGCCCTGGACGATCCCGGCCAATCGCGCCATCTGTTATTCGCCCGAGATCAGCTATGGTCTCTATGAGGTCGCGGCGATGGGCGAGAGCGAGTTCAAGCCCTGGGCCATGCCGGGCGACCGGCTGATCGTGGCCGATAATCTGTGGGAAGAAACCGCCAAGGCGGCGAAGATCCTGCGCGCCGACCGGATCATGACGGTCGACCCGGACGGTCTGGTCTGCGCCCACCCGCTCGCCAATGCCGATAAATACTGGAGCTATGGCGTGCCGCTGCTCTCGGCCGAACACGTCACCGACGAGACCGGCACCGGCTTCGTCCATACCGCCCCCGGGCATGGCGCCGAGGACTATGTCGCCTGGATGGCGCATCCCGAATGGCATGACCGCCACACGCCCGTGCCGCAGACGGTCGGCGAGGACGGGGCCTTCTACGACACGGTCCCGCTGTTTGGCGGCCTGCACATCATCCGCCTGGACGGCAAGAAGCTGGGCCAGGACGGTCCGGCCAACAAGGCCGTGATGGATGCCCTGATCATCCAGGGCCGCTTGCTGGCACGCGGTCGCCTTGAGCATTCCTACCCGCATTCCTGGCGCTCCAAGGCACCGGTGATCTTCCGCAATACGCCGCAATGGTTCGTCGCCATTGACCGGCCGATGCAGGATGGCCGCACACTGCGCGAGGTCGCCCTGAAGGCGATCGGTGATACTGAATGGACGCCGAAAGTGGCGGAAAACCGCATCCGTGCCATGGTTGAGGGGCGGCCGGACTGGCTGGTCTCGCGCCAGCGCGCCTGGGGCGTGCCGCTGACGATTTTCGTCGAAACCGCGACCGGCCATGTCCTCAACGACCCCAAAGTCCATGCCCGCATCGTTGCCGCCGTCGAGCAGGACGGGGCGGATGCCTGGTTTGAACGCCCATCCTCCCATTTCCTCGGTGACGAATACGATCCTGAAGCCTGGGAGAAAGTCACCGACATTCTCGATGTCTGGTTCGACAGTGGCTCGACGCATGCCTTCGCACTGGAGCCGCGCGCGGATCTGAAATGGCCGGCCGATCTCTATCTGGAAGGCTCAGACCAGCATCGAGGCTGGTTCCAGTCCTCGCTGCTGGAAAGCTGCGGCACGCGGGGCCGCGCGCCCTATGACGCCGTGCTGACGCATGGTTTCGTGATGGCGGGCGATGGCCGCAAAATGTCGAAATCCCTCGGCAATGTCGTGGCTCCCGAGGATGTCGCCAAGAAATACGGCGTCGAGATCCTGCGTCTGTGGGCTGCGGGCCAGGACTATACCGACGATCTGCGCATCTCCGACGAGATCCTCCAGACCAGCGTCGATGCCTATCGCAAGCTGCGCAATACCATGCGCTATGTGCTCGGTGCCCTGGACGGGTTTCAGCCGTCCGAGGTCGTGGCGCATGATCGCATGCCCTCGCTGGAACGCTGGGTGCTGCACCGCCTGCACGAACTCGACGGCATCGTGCGCGAGGGCTATGCGAGCTACGACTTCAAGAAGGTTTATTCGGCGCTGTTCAATTTCTGCGTCGTCGATCTGTCGGCCTTCTATCTCGATGTTCGCAAGGATGCGCTGTATTGCGACCGCCCGGACTCGCTGCGCCGCCGCGCCGCCCGCACGGTGATGCATGAAATCGTCGACCGGCTGACGGCCTGGATGGCGCCGATCATGCCCTTCACCATGGAAGAGGTCTGGCTCGGCCTGCATCCGTCCGAGACCGACAGTGTGCATCTGCGCAGCTTCCCGCACATGCCGGGCGACTGGCATGATGGCAGCCGTGCCGAGCGCTGGCAGACCATTCGCCGTTTGCGCCGTGTCGTGAACGGGGCGCTGGAAGTCGAGCGCCGCGAAAAGCGGATCGGTTCTAGCCTGGAAGCCGCACCACAGGTGTTTGTCGCCGATCCGGCCTATCGCGCTGCCCTGGCGCAGGAAGCCGATGGCGATGTCGACGACTATCTCGCCGAGATCGGCATCACCAGCCAGGCCAGCCTGATCGATGGGCCCGCACCGGAAGGTGCTTTCCGGCTTGAGGACGTCGCCGATATCGCCGTCATGCCGGGACGAGCCGTGGGCCGCAAATGCGCTCGCTCGTGGAAATACTCGACCGAGATTGGCAGCGATAGCCGCTATCCCGAACTCAGCCCGCGCGATGCCGATGCCGTGGCTCACTGGGACGCTGTGAATGATTGATCGGCTTCGCGAGGGCGTGCAGGCGATCCGGTTCGGCAGACAGGCCCGTCTGGGCCTGATTTTCGCCGGGTCGGTGCTTGTGCTGGACCAGTTCACCAAATGGCTGGTGCTGGACCGGCTCGCCTTCTCGCCGCCGGGCTGCCTGGATTTCCAGCGTGCCGACGCGCTCGACCGCGCCGGCATGGTCAATAATTGCGGCCATATCGACGTCTCGCCCTTTTTCGATCTCACCATGGTGTGGAATAAGGGCGTCAGCTTCGGCCTGCTCGGTGCTGACGGTGTGATGGGGCGCCTGCTACTGGTCGCCTTCTC
>JBNMNI010000122.1:0-5248 GCA_051275375.1 Maricaulis sp.
AAGCCCAGGCGACGCTGGGGCAACCGCTGATCGCCCTGCGCCGGACGTCGAATGTCAATCCGCTGGCCGAGTACAAGGAGCGGATCCGCGTTGGCACGCTCTCCCTGTTCGATTTCTTCGCCGATCGCCTCAAAGTGCATTTGCGCGATGAGGGCGTGCGCCACGACGTGATCGATGCGGTATTTGCGCTGGGCGATGATGATCTCTACCGGGTGACGCAGCGGGCCCGCGCGTTGCAGGCCTTTCTCGATACCGGTGAGGGCGCTGCCCTGCTGGCCGGCTTCAACCGCGCCGCCAATATCCTCAAGGCCGAGGAGAAGAAGGACGGCGTGCCGTTCAATGGCGCCCCGTCCGACGCCTATCTGGCCGCGCCGCCGGAATTGCCCGAGCGCGAACTGATTGCCGCCCTGGCATCGGCGCGCGTCTCGGCCGGAGCAGGTTTGCGGGCCGAGGACTTCCAGGCCGCCATGGCGGCGCTGGCGCTGCTGCGCGCGCCGATCGATGCATTTTTCGAGACCGTGACGGTCAATGCGGACGACGCCGTGTTGCGCCGCAACAGACTCCTTTTATTGTCCGATATTCGGACGGCGATTTGTGCCGTCGCCGATTTCAATCGGATTGACGGCTGAACAGGGATTGAACTCATGAGTGCAGGCAATAAGTGGGTTTACGCGTTTGGTGCCGGCTATTCCGAGGGCGAGGCGGGTATGCGCGAGCTCCTGGGGGGCAAGGGCGCCAATCTGGCGGAGATGGCGACGCTGGGCCTGCCCGTGCCGCCGGGCTTCACCCTGACGACCCAGGTCTGCACCGCCTTCTACGAAAACAAGCGCCAATACCCGGCCGATCTCAATGAACAGGTCGAGACCGCCCTGGCCAAGCTGGAAGCCACCGCCGGCAAGGTGCTGGGCGATCCGGCCAATCCTTTGCTGGTCTCGGTGCGCTCGGGCGGGCGCGCCTCGATGCCGGGCATGATGGATACCGTGCTCAATCTCGGCCTCAATGACGAGACCGCGGCCGGCCTGGCCGAGCTGTCGGGCGATCGCCGCTTTGCCTATGACAGCTATCGCCGCTTCATCCAGATGTATTCCGACGTCGTGCTGGGCCTCGATCACGCGATTTTCGAGGACATTCTCGACGGCTTCAAGGACGAGAACGACTATTCCCTCGACACTGATCTGAGTGCTGATGACTGGGAAACCATTGTCGCGCGCTACAAGAAGGCCGCCGCAGCAGCGCTGGGCCGGCCCTTTCCGTCCGATCCGCGCGAGCAGCTCTGGGGCGCGATCGGTGCCGTCTTCATGAGCTGGATGACCGAGCGCGCCAAGACCTATCGCCGCCTGCACGACATTCCGTCGAGCTGGGGCACGGCCGTCAATGTCCAGGCAATGGTGTTTGGCAATATGGGCGAGACCTCGGCGACCGGGGTTGCCTTCACGCGCGACCCCTCGACCGGCGATAGCGGCTATTACGGCGAATTCCTCGTCAATGCCCAGGGCGAGGATGTCGTTGCCGGCATCCGCACGCCGCAATGCCTGACCGAGGCGATGCGCGAACGCATGGGCGATCATTCGGCCTCGATGGAAGCCGCGATGCCGCAGAGCTATGCCGAGCTCTCCGCCGCCTTCGACAAGCTGGAACGCCATTATCGCGACATGCAGGACATCGAGTTCACGGTCGAACGCGGCCGTCTCTGGATGCTGCAGACCCGTACCGGCAAGCGCACCGCCAAGGCGGCGCTGCGCATCGCCACCGACATGGCCCAGGAAGGCCTGATCACCGAATCCGAAGCGGTGATGCGGATCGATCCCTCGCATCTCGACCAGCTCCTGCACCCGACGCTCGATCCGGAAGCCGAGCGCGATGTCCTTACCACCGGCCTGCCGGCCTCACCGGGGGCGGCGACCGGCCGTGTCGTATTCGATTCCGATGAAGCGGAAGAGCGCGCCAAGGCGGGTGAGAAAGTCATCCTGGTGCGTATCGAGACCTCACCGGAAGATATTCACGGCATGCATGCGGCCGAGGGCATTGTCACGGCGCGCGGCGGCATGACCAGCCATGCGGCCGTGGTGGCGCGCGGCATGGGGCGTCCTTGCGTCTCCGGAGCCGGCCAGATGAAGATCGATTACGCCAAGAAGCTGTTCATGGTCGGCCGCCGCGTCATCCATGATGGCGAGATGGTGACGATTGATGGCTCCAACGGCCAGGTGCTCTACGGCGAAGCCAAGATGATCAAGCCGGAACTGACCGGCGAATTCGCCATCCTGATGCAGTGGGCCGACAAGACCCGCCGCATGAAGGTGCGCACCAATGCGGAAACGCCGCAGGATTGCCAGACTGCCGTCGAATTCGGCGCCGAAGGCATTGGCCTGTGCCGCACTGAACACATGTTCTTCGATGGCGATCGTATCGCCGCCGTGCGCGAAATGATCCTCTCCAACGACCAGGATGGCCGGGTGACGGCGCTCGACAAGATCCTGCCGATGCAGCGCGATGATTTCGCCAAGATCTTCCGCATCATGGGCGAGCTGCCCTGCACCATCCGCCTGCTCGATCCGCCACTGCACGAATTCCTGCCGCACACGGAAGAGGATGTGATGGACGTGGCCAAGGCGACCGGCCTGCCGGCCGAGCAATTAATGGCGCGGGCGCGCGATCTGGCCGAGAGCAATCCAATGCTCGGCCATCGCGGCTGCCGTCTCGGCATCACTTTCCCTGAGATTTACGAGATGCAGGCGCGGGCGATTTTCGAGGCCCAGGTGGCCGTCGAGAAGGAGACCGGTTTCCAGCCGATCGCCGAGGTCATGATCCCGCTGGTCGCGACCGTCGCCGAGCTGTCCATCCTCAAGGCGCGCGTCGCCGGTGTCGCCCAGGCCGTGGCCGAAGAGACCGGTGCCAAGCCGAAATACCTGATCGGCACGATGATCGAATTGCCGCGCGCCTGCCTGATGGCCGGTGATATTGCCAAGGACGCCGAATTCTTCTCCTTCGGCACCAATGATCTGACCCAGACCACCTATGGCCTGTCGCGCGATGATGCCGGCAAATTCCTCGGCGATTATCTCGAGGCCGGTATTTTCGAGAAGGACCCATTCGTCACGCTTGATCGCGATGGTGTCGGCGATCTGGTGCGTATCGCCGTGGAACGCGGTCGCAAGACCCGGCCCGATCTGAAACTCGGGATTTGCGGCGAGCATGGCGGCGATCCGGCATCGATCGATTTCTGTGAAGAAGTCGGGCTCGATTATGTGTCCTGTTCGCCCTATCGCGTGCCAATTGCGCGATTGGCGGCAGCCCAGGCAAATTTGAGACGCCAGTCATAAGTCGTTGAACTTAGGTAATGAAATGGCTCTTCTCTTGTTTTGAGAGAGTCATTTCTTATTTGTAACCCTGTGGCGTGCTTGACCGGACCGGCCTGCTCTCATAGAGAGGCGCGCTAAATTTAGTGCGAAACCGAGTTTGCTTGTGCATGGTATGGTCGTTGCATCGAGACGATTCGGGACCGGATTTGGGCCGAGATCAAAACTGGAGTGCGGATGAGTTTGGACGCGGTGAGAAGACAGCAAGAGCAAGTGGCGACGGCGTTCTATACGCTGGCGTTCGTTCTGCTGTGCATTCTGACCGTTCTCGCGCTCAATGCCGCCTCAAGCCGTGCCCGCGAACAGGACGAGACGGTCATCTGGCAGTCGCTCGCCACGCGCTATCTGCATGAAGGCGATGTCGAAGGCGCCTGGGATGCCCCGCGCACCCTGCAGGTTGCCGCCCTCTCGCTTGAAGCGGATCCGCTGCAGGGCGCGATCCTGACCGAGCGCCCGCTCGATGATCTGCGCACCTTTGACGGGTCCCATTTTGCAATGGCGGCTGATTTCACGGCCGAACTCAACTGCCTGTCCCAGGCGATTTATTACGAATCGCGTAGCGAGACTTTCGTTGGCCAGCTGGCCGTGGCCCAGGTGATCATGAATCGCGTGCGTCATCCGGCCTATCCCGACACGATTTGCGGCGTGGTTTACCAGGGCGCCGAGCGCAGTACCGGTTGCCAGTTCTCCTTCACCTGTGACGGTTCGGTGGCCCGCACGCCGCGCGGTCGTGCCTGGCGCCGGTCCGAACTGGTGGCGCAGCACGCCTTCATGGGCTTTGGCCGCGATGTCACCCGCCGTGCCACGCACTATCATACCGTTGCGGTCGATCCGCACTGGAGCAGTTCGCTGGTTCGGACCCGCCGGATCGGAACCCATATCTTCTATCGTTTCCCGACCAGCAGCGAACGCTCGGCCGGCATTGTTGCCGGGCGCGATGCCTGATCGAAGCGATTGGCCAGGCTGAGCAAGAAAAAGCCCCGGAGCGATCCGGGGCTTTTTCTTGTACATGGCCAGGGGGCAATGGCCGCACAAATAAGGGCGCGGCAAGGAGGCTTCGCGGCGGCAACCAGCCTGCGGCCATGCCCGCGCACAGTGGTTATTAAGAAATTGCCGCGATACTTCAATTTTGAGGGAGCCGCGACAGGCTCGTCGAACGGGGTGGGCATGGCCGTGTCGATGTCGAATACAACGCCGGACCGATTGTGGTTGTGCATGGCGGACAGCCCGCGCACGCGCACCCTGTCGCGGGCGCTCGCCAAGGGGATGGGGGTGACGGTCTATCTCGGCCCGACCGTCGATCCCGATGGCCCGATCGCATTGATGGTCGTCGATGATGCCAATATCGCGCGCCTCGCGACAGCCCGCGCCAATGCGGCGCCCCACCAGAAATCCATCTTCATCACCGCCGGCAACAAGCGCACCGTGCCGGCCGATCTCTATCTGGCGCACGATTGCGATGCGGGAACCCTCGCCAATGTGATCGAGGGTCTGTTTGCCTTGCGCGCCTTCCAGCTGTCTCCCGCTGCGGGCCACGCCAACGCCGTCTCCGCCACGCTGGATACGGCAACATTTCGCCTGCGGACCCTGGAGGAGGCGACCAGGACGGCTATTTTCCTCGGTGCCATGGCGCCGAAGGTCTGCGAGACAACGGTGGGGCTTTATGTCCTGCTGGCGAATGCGATCGAGCACGGCAATCTTGATTTCTCGACCGAGGAGAAGGCCGAGGGGCTGGCCAGCGGCAATTGGGACCGCAGACTGGCCCAGCGCATGGCGGAACCGGGCTATCTCGCACGGCGGGTCAGTGTCGATTTCCAGCATGGCGAACGCCTGATCTCCCTGCTGATCCAGGATGATGGCGAAGGGATTGACGCCGAGACGGCCGAAATGGC
>JBNMNI010000123.1:0-5216 GCA_051275375.1 Maricaulis sp.
CGTCGAAGCCATCGTCCCCGATTATCTCATCCCCTATCGCCGGCACGGGCAATTCCACGAGCGCAAGGTCTAGGCGCACACGAAAATCTCCACGCGGCTGGCCGCTGGAGGGATGAGTGGGCCTCCCCGATGGGAGGGTGTGGGACGCCGGCGAATGCCGGTAACGCGTATGGTTTTAGTGTGACATCCGTGACGTCCCACACGTGCAGTTTTCTCGGGCTGTCTCCACCCCGGTTCCAATCCGGAAAGGTACTCAGGTCGGTCGTTTAGTGCCGTCAGACCTTTCTGGACGCCCTGCCAGCGCTCGGGATGTCACCCCTTCGCCCGGACAGGCTGCACGCTCCCGATCGCCGCGAATGACTGAGCTCACACCTCCCGTGCGACCGGAACGGCTGAAGCATACGCGCAGCTGGAGGGGGCGGGGATAAGTTGACCTAAAACCCGTCATCCCGACGCAAGTCGGGACCTCGATAGACCGGGCTCCGCACTTGTCACGTCGAGGTCCTGACTTGCGTCAGGATGACGTGGGATAATTGTGGGCGATGGGGGATAAGTCGCCAAACCGGGCCTCGTCGCGCCCGCCATCCTCACCAGCCACGCCCCGGACTGCGTCCGGCGCACCCCTTCCATCCAGGAAGGGGAGGGTGATGATCGCCGCCTTCAGGCCAGTTTGCCGGCGCCCGGCTCGATCCAGACGATCGGGGCGAAGCCTTCGGCTTCGCGTTTCATGCCCATCACCTGGCCGGAATAGAGGCGGGCGGCCATGTGCAGGGGTTCGGTGCCCAGGGTCCAGATACGGATGTCGGACTTGAAGCGGCGCACGCCGGCCGAGGTCGGCATGGTGCGTGGCATCGGTTCGGCATAGGCCTGGGCGAGATAGCCCTGGTCGAGCAGAAGGGGCCAGCGCACGCTGGTCAGCTTGTCGCCACGATAGACGCCGCGCGAGCCATAGCCCTGGCGTGGCTTGAACACGAAATCGCGCCGGCGGGCCCATAATTCCGCGGCATTGGCGGCGGTCAGTTCGCGGGTCTCCAGAATGCAGTCGAGACCGGTGGCGCCCTGGCGGGCCAGATCGGAGAGGGCGATGAGCCAGTGCTTGTCGGCATAGGCGGCATGGATGTCGGGATTGGGGGCGACAAGCGCGGCACCCGAGCGCCAGGCGTGGCGCAGAACGGCGTTGTCCGGGTGCGACAGGGAAAAATCGGTGCAGCGATTATAGACGAAATCGATCGGGCCGGCCGGTCCGGCCAGGCGGCCATCCTGCAGGCGCAGGGCGCTGATATCGAGGATGTCGCAGCCAATGCCGCGGGCGCGAATCGCCGTCCGGGCCGCGAGCATGTCGTCATACAGACCCTGGCCTTCCGGGTCGGTATCGACGATGGCGATGGTCAGCAAAGCCTGCTCGCCCCGCAGCCGGCGCCAGCATTCCAGCATGGCGTCAACCGGATCGAATTCCGGCTCGAGCCGGCCGCTGCAGCACTCATGACGCTGCAGCGCTGCCGCCGAGGGCCGGATGAAGCGCTGCAGGAAGGCGCCGCCGGCATTGATATTGATCTCGATCAGTTTCGGACCGTCGGCCGGCAGATGAAAGTCGAAACTGTTGAACAGGCCGCCGGCCGCATGGTCGCGACTGGCCGGACGCAGTTCGTCCAGCGCCCCGGCGATCGCGGCGACGGCGCCAAGCAATTGCGCCCGCACGGCCCGGTCAAGGAAGAGCGGGTGGGTGGAGGCGAGCTTGGGTGTGCCTTCGACCGGCAGGCAGAAACAGCTCGCATTGAGGTTTTCGGCAGTCACGGGCGCGTCCATATCCGGGAGACAGAAGGGTGGCAGCTAGACTCAACGCCGCCAGGGCCGGCTGATCGGCACAGCTTGCTGATGGCGCTGATTATACCTGTCCGCCCTTGGGCGCTACAGCGCCAGCCAGACCAGCAGCCCGACCCCCAGAGCGATGCGATAGATCACGAAGGGCAAAAACCCGACCCGCTCGACCAGGCGCATCAATACGGCAATCGCGGCCAGGGCAGAGATGAAGGAGAGGCCGGCGACGATCAGGCCGTCATGCAGGTGGGTGCTGGCGCCGGTTTCGCCCATGAGTTCGATGACGGACAGGACGGCGAAGGCGGCGATGACCGGGATGGACATCAGCATGGAGAAGCGGGCGCTCTCGCTGCGGCTGAGGCCGAGGGCGCGGGCGGCGGTCATGGTGGTGCCCGAGCGCGAGGCGCCGGGGATGAGGGCGGCGGCCTGGGCGATGCCGATCAGGACGGCGTCGCTAAATGTCATGGTCTCGATGGATTTGACGCTGGGGCCATAGCGGTCGGCCAGCCAGAGCGGGACGGCGAAGACCAGGGTCGAGATCGCGATCACCAGGGGCGAGCGCAGGGCGTCGACCAGGTCGAGGGCGAACAGGGCGCCGCCGAAGATCAGTACCGGCGGCAGGGAGGCGGCGACCAGCAGAGCGAGGCGTCCGCCCGGCGTGATGCGGCCGGTGAGCAAAGCGAATTTGCCGATCGCGACATCGCGGATATCGCGCCAGAAATACACCAGCACCGCCAGCAGCGTGCCGGCATGGGCCATGACATCGATCAGCGGACCCTGATCGGCCTCGCCGAGCAGGGCCGGGGTGAGGATGAGATGCGCCGAGGAGCTGATCGGCAGGAATTCGGTGATACCCTGGATCAAAGCCAGGACGACGAGATGGATCAGGGTCATGATTGCCGTTTTGCTTGATTTGGCGGCATCTTCGATCACTTGCCAGGGCTTGGCCAGTGGATTGTCACAGGCGGGCTGAGCGGTGCGGGATGGCGGCGATGGCGGAGGCGATGAGGGCGGCGCGATGAAGGTCTGGATCGATACCGATGGCGGCGTCGACGATGCGCTGGCGCTGGCCTGTGCCTTTGCCTCGCCGCGCATCGAGCTGGCCGGGATCTCGACCGTGTTCGGCAATGTCGCGCCGCGCAAGGCGGCGCGCAATGCGGCACTGGTACAGTCCTTTTTCGAGCCGCCGCATGTCGCAATCAGCGTTGGCGCCGTGGCGCCGCTGGTCGGCAATTGGCGCGATGCGCGCGTGATCCATGGCGAGGACGGAATTGGCGGCGCCAGCGCCGATCATCTGCTCGGCTATGAGGCGGGGCATGTGCAGGAAGACGGGCCGGAGATCTGTGCCCGGCGGATTGCCGGTTTCGCCCGCATGGCCGGTGCGGATGATGCGATTATCTGTATCGGGCCGCTGACCAATCTGGCGATTGCCCTGCGCCATTATCCCGATGCCTTCGACGGTCTGGACCGGATTATCTGCATGGGCGGGGCCCTGAGCATTCCGCCTTCGCGGCGCGGCACGGTGGAGTTCAATTTCGGCTCCGATCTGGAAGCCGTGCGCGGCGTGATGGCGGCGGCGCCGCGCCTGACGGTGATCCCGCTCGACACCTGCCGCCGCGTCGTGTTGCGAAGGGCGCGTCTGGCGGCGATCGCCGAGCGGACAGCGGCACCGCTGACGCGCTTCCTGCAACGCGCCCATACGCATTATATGGACGCCTATCTCGCCAGCGACGGCATTGATGGCTGTTATCCGCATGATGCGCTCGCCATCGCGGCCCTGGCCGGGCCGGACCTGTTCAGCTTCCAGACGCTGGGGCTGGAATTGTCCGACGATCCGGCATTTCCCGGCCTGCTGCGCCAGAGCGCTCAGGGGCGGCCGGTGCAAATCGCCACCGGGGTCGACCAGCGCGCGGCGCTGGACTGGATCGAGGCGTGTATTTGCGCTTGCGGATCGCATTGACGCGCCTGATCAGTGCGCCATAAAGCTGGCTGAGAGGTTTTCATCCATGCCCCACGATCACCATCATCACGAAGCCGGCGGCCCGGGCCGTCTCGCACCGGAAGAGGCGCGCCGCGTCACCGGGCTTGCGACCTCGGCCTCTGTTGCTGTCGCCGTGGTGCTGGTGATTACCAAATCGGTGGTCTGGTATCTGTCCGGATCGGTCGCCCTGCTGGCCTCGCTGGCCGATAGCGCGCTGGATCTGACGGCCTCGCTGACGGTCTTGTTCGCCGTGCGCTATGCGGCTGAACCGGCCGACCGCGAACACCGTTACGGTCATGGCAAGGCAGAAGCCTTTGCCGGCGTTATGCAGGCGATCTTCGTCGCCGCATCGGCAGCGCTGCTGTTTCGCGAAGGCATTCAGCACGTGCTGCATCCGGTGACGATCCAGGCCAGCGGCTGGGCCCTGGCGGTGATGGTATTGTCGATCGTGCTGACCATCGGCCTGGTGGTGGTTCAGACCCGCGCCGTCAACCAGACCGGTTCAATCGCGGTGGAGGGCGACAGGGCGCATTATTTTTCCGATCTCGGCTCGAATCTTGCCGTCATGGCCGGCATTGCCGGTTCGGTCTATCTCGGCTGGCTCTGGCTGGATGCGGCCGTCGCGCTCGGCGTGGCGGCCTGGCTGGCGATCACCGCCTGGGGCGTCGCCAAGGGCGCGCTTGACCAGTTGATGGACCGCGAACTGCCCGATGAGGAGCGCGAAACGATCCGCCGGCTCGCCCGCGGCGAGGATCCGCGCATTATCGATGTGCACCAGCTGCGCACCCGCGCGTCGGGGCCACTGGTGCATATCCAGTTCCATCTCGGTCTTCCCGCCGATCTCAGCCTGCGCGAGGCGCACGAAATCGAAGTCGGCTGCGAACGGCGCCTGCTGGCGGTCTATCCGGCCGCCGACATCATCATCCATGCCGATCCGCACGGCGCCGCCGAGCCGCACGGGGCCGAATTCTTCCGTGCCGGCAGTGCACCCAGCGATGATCATTAGTCTTTCAGCGAAACCGGATTAATCTGACGCCATGCGCGTTCTCCATTTCTGGCCCCTCGATCCCTTCTCGCGCCAGGTCCGTGTGGCCCTCGACGAGAAATCCCTGAAGCACCAGCTTCAGCTCGAGACGCCGTGGGAGCGTGCCGATGATCTGCTCTCGCTCAATCCGGCCGGCACGACGCCGGTGCTGGTCGACGAATCCGGTGGCGGGCGCCGGGTGATCATCGAGACGCGCGCGATCCTGGAATATCTCGAAGAGACATCGCCGACACCCTGCCTGCTGCCCGGCGGTCCGGCGGACCGGGCCGAGGCCAGGCGGTTGATGGACTGGTTCGACCGCAAATTCGATGGCGAGGTCAATGCCTATCTCCTGCATGAAAAGATCGAGAAACGCGTTCAGGGCCTCGGCTC
>JBNMNI010000124.1:0-5158 GCA_051275375.1 Maricaulis sp.
TCGCTTGCGTCGCCATCAATCGTCCTTGCGACCGCTTTTGAACAGGGACGACACCAGGAAGGCGAAGGAGAGCACACCCATGATCATGGCGATGAAGTAGAATTCCGTGCCTGTCTCGCCGAGCAATCCGGCATAGCCGGTATAGGCGAACACGCCGGCCAGACCGGCAAACAGGATGACCAGAAAGGCCTTGCCGCCGCCGCGATGATGTCTGCCCCCCTCATCGCCCGACCAGTCCCGGCTGGAGTGATCGGGCTTGTCGAGACTGGCCAGCAATTCAGCCGGCGGCTCCCGGCCGGAGGCGGCATAGGTCTTGAGCAGGTCGATCTTGGATTGGGTGTGCTTGAACCGCATCATGCTGCTCCAGCCCGCCGACAGGAACCAGAACAGCGGGAAGAGCAGCCACCAGTAATTGCGAAACAGGTCAGCCATTTTGGATCCTTTCGTGCTGAAGCGATCTTGCTTTCATAAACAGGTCGCCGCCACGGCGCGAGTTGGATGCAGGCCGGCAGAGGATTCTTCATCACCCGGCCCCGCAGCATCCGCGGCATAGTGTCCCTGGTGATGTATCGCGCCCGCATGCAATTAGTCGCTGTTTCCATTTGCCCTTTTTGATTCCATCCACGCCCGCCCCTGCCCCGGCAGCACTCCCCGGCGCGCCCGGCGGCCCGCGACCAGCTGTTTTCGGCCCCGATATGCCGGTATGATGTCCACAAGCGGACTGCCCGGACTGCCCGGGAAGCACCGATCAAACGCCGATCACACACAGATCACACACTGAGGCGATCACTCACTGATGCGATCACACACTGAGGGAGGACAAGATGACGAAATCCAGCAGCAAGACCCCCGGCAAGGCCAAGACCGCGACGGGATTCGCCCCCGCCGATCTGTCCGCCATCAATAGCGAGCTGATGACGGCCTGCACCCAGGCCTGCCAGACCATGATGGACAAGGCCGCAGCCATGAACGCCGAAATGCTGCGCTTTGCGCGCGAGCGGCTCGAAGCGGACGTCAAGACGATGCAGGCGCTCCCCGAAATCACCGACTGGGACAAGGCGCTGTCGCATCAAACCGACTTCATGCGCTCGGCAGTCGATGCCTATACGGCCGAACTTCCCAAGATCATGCAGCAGACCATGGACTCCTACACCGCCATCTGGACACCGCTCTCGGAGGTCGCCAGGACGGCGGCCAGGACAGAAACCAAGCGCATGGCCGACGCCGAGAGCTAGGCGCCCGCGCGATCAGGCCCCGGCCTTGAACACCGCCAGCAGCGCCTCCGGTGCCGGCCGGACGCGGTAATTATCGGTCTCGTGGGTCCACAGGATCTCGCCGCCGGCAGCCAGGGCAATCACCGTGGGCAGCACCGTCTCGGAACGATAGCCGAGCAATTCCATCCCCAGCGGCAGGCTGGCCGGATTGTCGATCCCGAGCAGGCGCCCGGCGGCATTGCCGGGGTCGGCATAGAATTCCAGCCCGTCCGGCTTGCCCCGGGCCAGGGCTTTGGTCTTGCCGACCGATTGCGGCGCGATGAAAGCAATGCGGATCCCGCCTGCGACGAAGGGCGCGATGCCCGCCGCCATTTCATTGACCTGCCCCATGCAGAGCGGACACCAATTGCCGCGAATGAAGATCAGCACGGCCGGGCCCTGTGTCAGGTCCGCTGAGCTGACACTTTTCCCCTCGCCGTCCATCAGCTCGAACACGGGCAGCACCGTGCCGACCGCAATCGCCGGGCTGGGTTTGCGCCCGAAACGCGAATACCAGAACACGTAGAGCAAGAAGCCGATGAAGCCGGCCAGGGCCATCACGACCAGATCGCGCTCCCCACCGGCGAAATGCGCCTCCCAGGCGGCCAGCAAAACACCCGCCGCGCCAAGCGCGATGAAGAGCGGGAAATTGGCGCTGGTCCGGGCGAGGCGCCGGGTCAACATCGCCGCCCCCAGGATCAGCACGATCGGCAGCGCCGTCGCCAGAACGCCCAGCGAGGCGATCCAGTGATGTCCGGAGAGCAGGCCCTGGCCAGCCTTGATCACCAGCATGACCGCGCCGGTCAGATAGAGCATGACATAGATGCGTTTGAGCGTGTTCAATCCCGCCTCCCCGATTGCGTGACCGCAGACCTAGCATCCACGGTCACGCAGGGGCATTCAAAACTGCGTCATCGCCCCCTATCCACCAAACGGGTTGGCGGTCATGTCCGGCAGATCGACGATGATCTCGCCATCCCCCACCGCCTCGCCGCGCATGAAGCGATGCATCACAGCAGCGACATCCGGCGAGGTCATGAAAAGATTATGCCCGGCATTGCGCACGAAAACGCGCTCGACATGGCTCAACCCGGCGACAGCCTCGGCCTGGCTGTCGGGATAGGTACGGCCGTCGAGCGTGCCGGTGAGCAGCAGGACCGGCGTATCGCCGTGCGGCGGCTGGCGGAACCCATCGCCCAGATCGAACCCGTCCCAGGCACCGCGGATCTGCGGCATCGGCGCGTTGAGATAGGCCCCGAGCAGGGAGCCCGGCAGCTGGCGCTCGAACTCCGCCAGCCGGGCATCACTGATCCCCGATGCCAGATCCATCGCCGTCGGCATGGCGCTGAGCGTGATCGGCTCGCCGATCTGCCAGAAGCGTTGCAACAGCATGACCGCCAGACCGGTCTCTCCGGCATCGAGCTGGGTGTAGAGCATCAGCAGCAAGGCGGCATATTGCGGATCCGAGATCAGGCCCGAGGAGAAGTTCTGCAGATGATAGCGCTGCAACAGGAAGGGAGCTGTCCCCCCATCCCCAAGCGGCACTTCAAGCATCACCGGCTGCGCCTCGAGACGGGCATGCACGCGCCGGATCAGCCCGGCGACGTCGGGATAGAGGGCCCGGGCGGCCGGCTGTGTATCGATCGCTGCCTGCAGTCGCGCGAAATACAGATCGGTCCGGGCCGGAAGTTTCACCGTCTGGTCGAGCCCTTCGGCGCTGGCGATCACCACCCGGTCGATCTGGCCGGGGATGTCCTTCAGCGCCGCCAGCGCCAGATGGCTGCCATAGGAAATCCCCCACAGGGAGATCCGCTCGGCGCCGAGGTGCTCGCGCAGCGCCGCGAGGTCCTGCACGCTTTCGCGCGTCGTATAGCCGGCCAGGTCGACACCCTGCTGGCGCCAGAACACACCGCATTCCTCCACCGCCCGCAGGTGGGCCGCGGCGTATTCGGCGTCGCTGACCGGTTCGGTCTCCGGGACCGTTTCGGAGGAGATACAGCGCGGCAATTCGGTCGAGCCGCCGGTGCCGCGCTGGTCGAAGGCGATGACATCGCCATGCTGGCGCATCGACTGGAACAGCGCAAAACGCGGCCCGCGCGCCGTACCGCTCCCCGATCCGCCCGGCCCGCCGGACAGATAGACGATCGGGGAACCGGCCGTCTCACCGGTTGCCGGGAAGCGGATATAGCTGATCGTGATCATCCGGCTCGCCGGATCGGCCCGATTTTCCCGCACGTCGAATGTGCCGTGAAAGGCGGCGACACTCTCACCGCTCTGGGCGGTGAATTCGATCGCGTCCTCACCGGACCTGTTTTGCGCCATGGCGGGTTGGGACAGCAGCAGGGCGCCCAGCGCCGTCGTCAGCATGATGTGTTTCCAGGATTGCATGTTGTGCTCCGTAAATTCGAGCCCCCCGGCTCGCTGTCATCCTGGCGCGCCGCCCGCGGCATGCACCCGCTATTCGGCCAATGGTCGCTTCGGGCCGTTGAATGGCGGGACGTTCGCGCGGGCGCGCGCTAGACTGGGGCCATGACACGCACGCCCCTCATCCTCGCCCTGGCGCTCGCAATCGCGGCCCTGACCACCTCTGCTGCCGCTGCACAGGGCTTTTTGACGCCGACCGATCACCCGCTCCAGGTCTGCCCGGTTACCGCCGACACGGCGACAAATCCCGACTTTACGGCACCGGAGTGCCGCGCGCTCGCCCTGATCGATCTCGACCCGCAGGGGCGTGAAATCTGGGTCCGGGCGCAATTTGACTGGGACGGCGCGCACTGGCCGCAGGACCGGCCGATCGGTCTGTTCATCTCCGGCAAGGCGTCGAGCACGGCCTGGCTCAATGGGCATGAACTCGGCTCGAACGGTGTTCCCGGGCCGGACCCGGCTTCCGAACGCCCCGGCCAGATGGATGCTGTGCTCTACGTGCCGCGCGAATACCTCCAACCGGGCACCAATCAGCTTGTCCTGTTGATGTCGGCCCAACACGGCTTCCTGCGCCTGGGCTGGCCGATCCACATGATCGGTCTCGGGCGCTACCAGCCGCCTACAGCGCTGATCGCCACCGCCTATGCGCCCAGCCTGATCACTTTCGGGATTTTCCTGCTGGGTTTCGTATTCTTTGCCGTGATGGCGATCCGTGGCGGCAATCGCGAAGGGTCGATTCTGGTCGGGTTGATGTCGCTGATTGCCGGCAGCCAATTGCTGACGGAGACCAGCCGCGGCCTGATCGCCTACCCCTATCCGTTTCATGATGTGAGACTGGTGCTGATCGTCGCCTGCACGGCCGCCTTCGGGCTGACCCTGATAGCCTATCTTCTGCACCGGTTTTCCGGCCTCTCCCTGCCGGCGCGCCTGTTGCGCCTGCCCGGCATCGCCGCCCTGCTGATCCCCGCCGTGCTGCTGCATTCCGGCTTCGACGCCAAGACGCTGTATGTCTTCCTCATCACATGCGCGGCAGGTCTCGCCTGGACCGGGCTATGGGTCTGGCAGGGCAAGCCGGGCGCGCGCGCGCATTTCGCCGTGCTTGCCGGACTGGCAGCGCTGGCCGTGCTGTTTCCGGACTTGTTTGTTGACCGGTATTTCTACCACGCGATTGCCGGCCTCCTGCTCTTCCTGTTCGTGCAGCAAGCCATCGATCTGGTCCATGAGCGCCGCACAAGTCGCCTGGAAGCCACCCGCGCCGACCGGCTCGAGATCGCGCTGAGCCAGGCGCGGCAAAAGGCGCACCCGGTCCAGATCGAACTCGTCAGCGCCGGCCGCACCGACTACATCGCCAGCGACCGTATCGCCCAGCTCAAGGCGGCCGGCGATTATGTCGAAGTGCATTTCGAAAGCGGCCAGACCGCGCTCTATACCGGCTCGCTCTCGGGCCTCGAGGCGAGCCTGCCGCCGACCTTCCTGCGCGT
>JBNMNI010000125.1:0-5078 GCA_051275375.1 Maricaulis sp.
TTGGCCTTGTCCTGGCCGGCGATATCGGGGGCCGAGCCATGGATGGGTTCGAACACGCCGGGACGGGCATCGCCGAGCGAGGCCGAGCCGAGCAGGCCGATCGAGCCGGGCAGCATGGAGGCCTCGTCGCTCAGGATGTCGCCGAACATGTTCTCGGTCAGAATGACGTCGAAACTGGCCGGGGCGCGCAGCAAATGCATCGCGGCGGCGTCGACATACATGTGATCGAGCGCGATATCGGGATAGGTGCTGGCGCCCATCTCGCTGACAACCGCGCGCCACAGCCGGCTGGTTTCCAGCACATTGGCCTTGTCGACCGACATCAGCTTGCCGCGGCGCAGACGCGCCTGCTGGAAGGCGATATGGGCGACGCGCTCGATCTCGGCGCGGCTATAGGCGCACTCATCGCTGGCGTAATCCTTGCGCTTTTGCCGCGCCCCGAAATAGATGCCGCCGGTCAGCTCGCGCACGATCAGCATGTCGACGCCGGCGACCAGTTCGGCGCGCAGGGGCGATTTGCCGGCCAGGGCCGGATGCACGCTGACCGGCCGCAGATTGGCATAGACCTGCAGCGCCTTGCGCAGACCGAGCAGCCCCGCCTCGGGCCGCGAGGCCGCCTGATCCCATTTCGGTCCGCCGACGGCACCGAGGAAGATGGCATCGCTGGCCTGGCAGGCCGCCAGGGTTTCCGGTGTCAGCGGCTCGCCGAACTGGTCGATCGAGGCACCGCCAAAGGCGTGCTCGGAAAACTTCAGCCGAAAGCCGGACAGCGCCGCAACGCTCTCCATCGCGGCGCGGGCGACGGCGGTGACTTCCGGGCCAATCCCGTCGCCGGGAAGCAGGACGATATTCCAGGTTTTCATGCGCTGCGGGCCTCGTAAGCTGTGATGGCATCGCCGTGCGAAAGCAGGAAACCAAGCGGATCCGTGCCCTCGATCAGGCAATGTTTGGCGAAGGGTTCAATCTCGAAATGAAAGCCGGGGCCATTGCCCAGATCGACATATTGCCGCTCCAGATCAATCTTCAATTCCACGCCCTCATGCTCGAGCAGCCAGGCATGGGCCTCGGGTGGCGCCAGGATGGGGACGATATTGTTCTTGGCCGCATTGGAGCGGAAAATATCGGCAATCTCGCTGGAGATGACGGCGCGAACGCCGAAATCATGCAGCGCCCAGGGCGCATGTTCGCGCGAGGAGCCGCAGCCGAAATTGCGCCCGGCGACCAGGATGGCGAACTCGCCGGTATCGAGCGTGTTGAGGGCGCAATCGGGGCGTTCCTTGCCGTCCTCGTCATAACGCCAGTCATGGAAGGCCAGCTTGCCGAGCCCGTCACGCGTCGTGGTGGTCAAAAAGCGCGCCGGGATGATCTGGTCGGTATCGATATCCTCCTGCGGCAGCAGGAAGGTGCGGCTGTGCAAATGGGGGAGACCTGCCGGATTGTCAGACATGGGCGGGCTCCATCAGGCTGCGTGGATCGGTGATGAGACCGGTGACGGCTGCGGCGGCAGCGGTGGCCGGACTGGCGAGCACGGTGCGGGCGCCGGGGCCCTGACGGCCCTCGAAATTGCGGTTGGAGGTCGAGACGACCAGATCGCCGGCCTCGCCGCGATCGCCATTCATGGCGATACACATCGAACAGCCCGGCTGACGCCATTGCGCCCCGGCGGTGATGAAGATCTGGTCGAGCCCCTCGGCCTCGGCCTGCTGGCGCACCTGGACCGAGCCCGGCACGACCAGTGCCCGCACACCCGGCGCGACCTGGCGGCCGCGCATGATCGCGGCAGCTTCGCGCAGATCGGTGATGCGCGAATTGGTGCAGGAGCCGATGAAGACCTGGTTGACCGGGGTGCCGGCAATCGGCTGGCCGGCCGTGAATTGCATATAATCCAGCGCCTTCTGGTGCGAGGCCGAGCGTGCGTCAGGGACGTTGCCGCCAATCGCGATGCCGGTATCGGGCGCCGTGCCCCAGGTCACCATGGGCGCAATCTCGCTGGCATCCATCTCGATCTCGCGATCGAAACCGGCGCCGGGATCGCTGGCGAGCTGTGACCAGCGTGTCACGGCCTCGTCCCAGGCGGCGCCCTCGGGCGCAAGCTTGCGGCCCTTCAGCCAGGCAAAAGTGGTGGCGTCCGGCGCGATCATGCCGGCGCGGGCACCGGCCTCGATCGACATGTTGCAGACCGTCATCCGGCCCTCCATGTCGAGCGCCTCGATCGCCTCGCCGGCATATTCGATCACGCTGCCCGTGCCGCCATCAATCCCGAGCCGGGCAATGATCGCCAGCACGATATCCTTGGCCGAAACACCGCGGCCGGGCCGGCCATTGACGGTGACGCGCAGGGATTTCGGCTTGCGCTGCAACAGGCACTGGCTGGCCAGAACATGGCCGACCTCGGTGGTGCCGATGCCGAAGGCGAGCGCTCCGAAGGCGCCGTGCGTGGCGGTATGGCTGTCGCCGCACACCACGGTCATGCCGGGCTGGGTTGCGCCCAGTTCCGGGCCCATCACATGCACGACGCCGCGATATTCACTGCCCCAGCCATGCAGTGGAATGGCATTGTATGCGGCATTGGCTTCGAGCATTTCCACCTGCAGCCGGGCGGCCTGGGTGGCATAGGGCGGCGTCTCGCCGGCGGTGAAATCCAGTGTCGGCGTCGAATGGTCGATCGTCGCCAGGGTGCGATCCGGACGGCGCACCTTGAGCCCGCGCGCCGCCAGGGCCGAGAAAGCCTGCGGCGAGGTGACCTCATGGATCAGATGCAGATCGATATAGAGCACGCCGGGGGTCTCGGCGGATTCCGCCGAGACCTGGTGGCTGTCCCAGACTTTTTCAAACAGGGAACGCGGTGTGCCGTCGCTAGGCGACATGCTGCACCTCCATGCCATTGCCATAGGCCGGGTGCAGCCAGCCATGATGGTCCGGGGTCTCGCCGGTGAACAGGCCGAAGAAACGTTTCTGCATCAGCTCGGCAATCGGGCCGCGACCCTCGCAGCGCACGACATGACCATCGACCGAGCGCACCGGGGTGATTTCCGCGGCGGTGCCGGTGAAGAAAATCTCGTCGGCGACATAGAGGCTTTCGCGCGACAGGGTCTGTTCGCGCACATCATAGCCCTCGGCCTCGGCCAGCTTGATGACGGCATCGCGGGTCAGGCCGGACAGGATGGAGGCCGAGCTTGGCGGTGTGCGGATGATGCCGTTGGACACAACGAAAATATTTTCGCCGGCGCCTTCGGAGACCAGACCATTGACGTCCAGGCCAATGCCTTCGTCAAAGCCGCGCGAATGGGCTTCATGGCTGATCAGAACCGAGGAGAGATAATTGCCGCCGGCCTTGGCACCGCTTGGAATCGTGTTCGGCGCCGGACGATTCCAGCTGGAAATGCAGCAATTGACGCCATTGGTCAGGGCTTCGGCGCCGAGATAGGCGCCCCAGGGGAAGGCGGCGATACAGACTTCGATCTTGGTATCCTTGCCCGGCAGCACGCCGATACCGCCATAGCCGAAAAAGGCGATCGGGCGGATATAGGCGCCCTTCAGCCGGTTGGAGCGGATCACCTGTTTGCAGGCGTCCTCGAGCTCGGCCTCGGTATAGGGCAAGGGCATGTGATAGACGCGCGCCGAATCGAACAGGCGACGGACATGTTCCTTCAGCCGGAAGATTTGCGGGCCGTTCGGCGTGTCATAGCAGCGTATCCCCTCGAAAACGGAGGTGCCGTAATGCAGGGCGTGGCTGAGGACATGCGTCTGGGCATCATGCCAGTCGATCAGTTCGCCATTGCGCCAGATGAAGTCGGTTTCCTGAATTGCCATTGTATTTTTCCTGATCAGACGGCGATTGCCGGTTGGGGTTGGGCTTCGCCGGTTTTGTCAAAAGCTTGACCCCGGTCGAGGGTAAACAAGAAGGCGTCGATGGCTGCGGTTACCACATCCGGGCCGCGCGCGCGGCCAGAGACGTGTTTTCCGTTCAGATCGAGCCGGATTTCGGCGACGAAATCCCGCCCGCCTGGTGAATTGACCAGCCGGGTTTCCAGGCCGATCACTTCGGCCGTGGTGCCGGTAATGCGCTGCACCGCGGCAAAGGCCGATGCCATCGGGCCGTCGCCCGAGGCGATATCGGTGACCCGGCCGCGTTCGGGATGCTCCAGTTCAACACGCGCGAATTGTTGCGGTTTCGGCCCGGTCGTCGTGCGCAATTCGGTGCGCAGCACGGTCCACTGGCAGCCGCTCTGGGAACGGTTTTCCATCAGCGCGACCAGATCGGCATCGGTGGCTTCGCCATGCAGGTCGGCATAGGCCTTGAAGGCGATAAAGGCCGTGTTGAGCGTTTCCGGATCGGGCTGATAACCCAGTTGCGCCAGTCTCTGGGTCAGGGCGTGCTTGCCCGAATGCTTGCCCAAAACCAGCGCGCTGCCCGGCGAGCCGACGCTTTCCGGCGTCATGATCTCATAGGTGCGCCGGTCCGACAGCATGCCGTGCTGGTGGATGCCGGCTTCGTGGGAGAAGGCATTCTTGCCGACGATCGCCTTGTTCGGAGACAGGGCCGCACCGGTGACCCGGGTCAGCTTCTGGCTCGCCGGCCACAGTCCGGTCGTGTCCAGATGCGTGTCGACGCCATAGATATCGGCGCGCACTCGCAGGGCCATCACGACTTCTTCCAGCGAGCAATTGCCGGCGCGTTCGCCGATGCCATTGATCGAGCACTCGATCTGGCGCGCGCCGCCCTGGACGGCGGCCAGGCTGTTGGCAACCGCCAGGCCGAGATCATCATGGCAATGGGCCGAAAAGATCACATGCTCCGGCCGCACGACTTTTTCGGCCAGGCTGGCAAACAGGGCGCGGATCTCGCCCGGCTCGCTGACGCCGACCGTGTCGGGTACGTTGAGCACATCGGCGCCGAAGGAGGCAGCGCAGCTCATCGCCTCGATCAGGAAATCCGGCTCGGTGCGCAGGGCGTCCTCGGCGGAAAACTCGATCTCGTCGAAGCGGCCGCGGGCGTGCAGCAGGGCTTTTTCGATCGCGCGCAAGACTTCCAGCCGCGACATTTTGAGTTTGGCCTCGCGGTGGATCGGGCTGGT
>JBNMNI010000126.1:0-5031 GCA_051275375.1 Maricaulis sp.
GCATAGTGATCGAACGTGTGGAACAGCAGGCCCGTACCCGAAGTCAGGGTCAGGAATTCGGAACGGAAACCGATCAGGCCACGGGTCGGAATGACATAGTCCAGGCGAACCCGGCCATGCCCGTCCGGCACCATGTTTTTCATGTCGGCGCGGCGCTGGCCGAGCTTTTCCATCACGCCGCCCTGGTGGATTTCCTCCAGGTCGATGGTCAGGGCCTCGTAGGGCTCGCAAGTGACGCCGTCGATTTCCTTGAGCACGACGCGTGGACGGCCGACGGCGAGCTCGAAGCCCTCGCGGCGCATGGTCTCGATCAGGATGGAGAGGTGAAGCTCACCCCGGCCCATGACGTTGAACTTGTCGGCATCGGGCATTTGTTCGACACGCAGGGCGACATTGTGGATCAGCTCGCGTTCGAGGCGTTCCTTGATATTGCGGCTGGTGACGAATTTGCCTTCGCGGCCGGCAAACGGGCTGTCATTGACCTGGAAGGTCATCGACAGGGTCGGCTCGTCGACGGACAACAGAGGCAGGCATTCAACATGGTCCGGATCGCAGACCGTGTCCGAGATTTTCAGCTTGTCGATACCGGTGAAGGTGATGATGTCGCCAGCCTGGGCGGCTTCGATCTCGACGCGGTCGAGGCCGTGAAAGCCGTAAAGCTGAAGGATCTTGCCCTTCTGTTGCGTGCCATCGGCCTTGGCGACCGTGACTTGCTGGTTCTTGCGCACAGTGCCGCGGGCGATACGGCCAATGCCGATAACGCCGGTGAAGCTGGAATAATCCAGCGCCGAGACCTGCAGCTGCAGCGTGCCTTCACGATCAACCGGGGGCTCCGGCGTGTATTCGGTGATCATCTTGAAGAGCGGCTCCATATCGGTGCCGATCTCGCCCGCATTGCTTGCAGCCCAGCCCTGCAGGGCCGAGGCATAGACAACCGGGAAATCGAGTTGCTCTTCGGTGGCGCCGAGGCGGTCGAACAGGTCGAAAGTCTGGTCGAGCACCCAGTCGGGGCGCGCGGAAGGACGGTCGGCCTTGTTGATCACGACGATCGGCTTGAGACCGCGCGCCAGGGCCTTCTTCGTGACGAAGCTGGTCTGGGGCATCGGGCCGTCAACGGCGTCGACGAGCAGAAGCACGCAATCCACCATCGAGAGCACGCGCTCGACCTCGCCGCCGAAATCGGCGTGTCCGGGGGTGTCGACGATATTGATCGTCCAGTCGCCCCAGGTAACGGCCGTATTCTTGGCCAGAATGGTAATGCCGCGTTCTTTCTCCAGATCGTTGGAGTCCATCAGGCGTTCGGATGTATTGGCGCGGTCACCCAGCGTGCCCGACTGCCGAAGCAGCTGGTCAACCAGTGTGGTCTTGCCGTGATCGACGTGCGCGACGATGGCGATATTGCGCAGCTTGTCGAGGGACGCGCTCATGAGTTTAATCCTGCTTGGTGGAAAGGCGCGCTCTCTTACGCCGCGAAACCCGGCATGGCCAGTAATTATTCCGCATCATTAATGCATGGGCGGGTCCGGACGCTGCGTCGACCGGCCTGTCAGTCCGCTGGCGGCGGTATCACCCGGTCCAGGGCCGCGCGAGCCGTCAGGGCTCCGAGCATGGCGGCAAGGGTCAACAGAAACAGGATCCAGCCCCATGACCGTGCCGATTGCCGCAGCGCTTCCAGCTCAACCACCGAGACGAAATGCCAGGACGGGCCCGTAATGCGGCTGAAGGCGATCATGCGTGTTCCGTCCGGTGTGATAAAGACGCCATAGGGACGCGGATCCTGCAGCAGCATCGCCATGATCGCCTCCGGCTCCAGCGCGGTGGCCGGCTGGCGCCGCCCGATTGCCGGCAGCGGCCCGCGCGACAGGATATTGCCATCGCGATCAAACAAAAGGTTCATGCCATGGGCTGGCGGCGCGTCGAGCGCCGAGGCCAGCGTCTCGTCCATCGAGATCGAGGTGCCGAAACCGCCGAGCAATTCCTCGCCATCGCGGACCGGCTGACGGCAGGCACTCGCAGCGCGCGCGCCACCATCGGCATAAACGAATCGGGAGAGCGGGGTGCATTGCATCTCGCTGGCCGGGTTCGTCCGCAGGTCGAACAGCAAGTCATCCTCATCGGCGCGCAGATCGAAATCGGCCGGAGCCTCGATCCGGTAAAATTGCAGCCTGTCCTCGCGTTCCGGCGCAAACATCACCATGCGGCGGTCGGGCGTGAAGTAATACAGGCTGGTGAAACGGCCCATGAAGGCCTCGCCGACGGCGCGAACCGCGTGGAAGCCGGCGAGATAGCGGCGCTGTTCAACTTCCGTCATTGCCGCGCCATTGGCCAGAAATGCGCCGACACCAAACACATAATCCCCCTCGGACAGGGGCATGCCATCGAATAATTCCGGGGCGCTTCGGCGCGTTCCATCATTCATCAGCGGGAAGAGCCGATCAAATTCATCATCCACCCGAACATTCTGCAGCACGGCCAGGCGGCGCCTGTAGGCCTGTTCGGCGGCATGGTTGAGCGCGCGCGCATCCTCAAATATCTGTTGCTCGCGCTCGGCGCGGACACGGATATAGACATTGAGATGCTCGGCCTGGGCCGTCTCAAGCCCCCGGTATAAAATGCGATAGCCGGCAAAGCCGACCAGGCCGGCCAGCAGAATCGAGGCACAGAGCTGCCCGATCAGGATCGTCCATTTCCTCGACACCAAGGCTGCTCTCCGCGTTCGGACCTGATGTCCGTGAAGCTCATTCGATTATCGGTACCAAAACAACAGACACTCAAGCTCGCAAAAGCCGAGAAACGCGCCAAATCCAACTGGCCCCTGCGATTACATCGCGGGCGGTTCCGACAGGGTCGAAACAACCCGGCCCAGCAGGGATGCGAACATGCGCTGCTCGTCAGCGGTCAGCGCGGAATGGGCCTGCAGGGACACCGCTTCAATGCGCGGAACCAGATCTTGATACAGTATTTCTCCCTGCTCCGTGAGAAATAAATGACTCAAACGCCCATCACCCTGCGAGGCTTCGCGCCGCACCAGGCCGGCCGCGAGCAGCGCCTTTGTGGCCCGGCTGACAATGCCCTTGTCCATCGGCGTGATCGTGACAACCTCGGCGGCAGCCCGCCCGGGCTGTTCGGCGATGGCGGCCATGACGCGCCATTGCGACAGGTTGAGCTGGCCATGCCGCTTCACGATCGCTGCCGTGTGACGCGAAATGCGGTCAGCCAGCACGGTCAGCTGATAGGGCCAGTATGAGCCAAGCCGGATGACACGGCGGGCGCCGGCAGAAGGGTGCGAAGCGTTCATGCCACCAAATTAGTTGTTTTCACAACTTGACGCAATAGCAACCGGAATGATATTCCAGTGGCAAATCAGGCATGCTCGCCATGCCGGACCCCCACCATTCCAGGAGATGAATCATGGCCGATCTGTTCGAAAATCCCATGGGGCTTTGCGGCTTCGAATTCGTCGAATTCACCGCGCCGCAGCGCGGTATCCTGGAGCCGGTCTTTGCCTCGATGGGCTTTGTCCACATTGCCAATCACCGCACCAAGGATGTCGAGCTCTGGCGTCAGGGCGGCATCAATATGATCATCAATTACGAGCCCAATTCGCCGGCCGCCTATTATGCCGCCGAACACGGCCCATCGGCCTGCGGCATGGGCTTTCGCGTTCGCAACGCGGCGCAGGCTTACAAGCTGGCGGTTTCCAAGGGCGCCGAGCCGATCGACATGAAAACCGGCTTCAGCGAGCTGAAACTGGCCGCAATCAAGGGGATTGGCGGCGCCTCGGTCTATCTGATCGACCGTTTCGAGGATGGCCAGTCCATCTATGATGTCGATTTCGACTTCATCGAGGGCGTTGACCGTCACCCGGCCGGTTGCGGTTTCAACGTGATCGATCACCTGACCCACAATGTCTATAAGGGCCGGATGGATTACTGGGCGAATTATTACGAGACGCTCTTCAATTTCCGCGAGATCCGCTATTTCGACATCAAGGGCGAATATACGGGCCTCGTCTCGCGCGCCCTGACGGCGCCGGACGGGCTGATCCGCATCCCGCTCAATGAGGAAAAGGGCGAGAAGGTCGGCCAGATCGAGGAATATCTGCGCGAGTACAAGGGCGAAGGCATCCAGCACATCGCCTTCTCCTGCGACAATCTGATTGAATGCTGGGACCGGCTGAAAAAGGCTGGCGTGAAATTCATGCCGGCACCGCCCTCCACCTATTACGACATGCTCGACGAGCGCCTGCCCGGCCATGGCGAGCCCGCCGATGAGCTGCGCCAGCGCGGCATATTGCTCGACGGCACGACGGAAGGCGGCGAGCCGCGGCTTCTGCTGCAGATCTTCTCGGAAAAGGCGGTCGGCCCGGTCTTCTTCGAATTCATCCAGCGCAAGCAGGATGAAGGCTTTGGCGAGGGCAATTTCGAAGCCCTGTTCAAATCCATCGAGGCCGACCAGCTGGCGCGCGGCGCCATCACCGCCTAGGAGGCTTTCATGACCGTCAATCTGAAGCGCATCCACCACGTCGCCTATCGTTGCAAGGACGCCAGGGAGACGATGGAATTCTACCAGCGCGTCCTCAACATGGATTTCGTGCTGGCCATTGCCGAGGACCAGGTGCCGTCCACCAAGGCGCCCGATCCCTATATGCACATCTTCATGGATGCCGGCATGGGCAATGTCCTGGCCTTTTTCGAACTGCCCAATTCACCCGCCATGGGCCGCGACGAACAGACCCCGCAATGGGTCCAGCACATCGCGTTTGAAGTCGCCGACATGGCGGCCCTGGAAGCGGCCAAGACGCATATCGAGGCTGAAGGCCTTGACGTGCTTGGCCCGGTCAATCACGGCATTTTCAAATCGATCTATTTCTTCGACCCCAATGGCCACCGTCTCGAACTGGTCGCCAACACCGCCACGCCCGAGCAGATGAAACAGCTGCACGAGGTTGCCCCGGCAATGATCGAGGAATGGAGCCGCACCAAACGCGCGCCCAAACACGCCGCCTGGCTGCACGAACACGACTAGGCA
>JBNMNI010000127.1:0-5002 GCA_051275375.1 Maricaulis sp.
AACAAACTTCCCCCGGAGGAGCGCAGCGAATTCCGGGGCCTGCCGCCCGTTGGGAGTTTCGCTGGATTCCCCTCCGGCGGGCCCCGGAACAAGTCCGGGGGAAGTAGATTGTTGCATTTATTGGAGAATAGGGCTCCGCCCGGGGCCAGACCCCGCCCTGAAAACCATGCCGGCATCCAATAGGGGCCAAGACTCTAATCGATTGGCCCTGGAATAATTGCGTATGTCCCCGCTTATTCCATGCTGCCGCATCAGTTGTCTTCACGACCTGCAGACCCCTACTCCCCCGCCGTCCCCGCAGCACTCGCCGCCATCACCGCATCATACATCGCCCGCCCGGCATAACCGTCAGCGGCATGGCCGTGCGCCCTCTGAAACGCGCGCAGTGCATCGCGGGTACGCGGTCCGGCGAGCCCGTCCGGCGTGCCTGAATCATGGCCGAGTGCGTTCATCGCGGCCTGCATTTCCATCGTCTGGCTGCGGGTCAGCGGGACGTCGTCGACGGGCCAGGGGCCGATGAAGGGGACGGCACCGGCGATGCGGTCGGCGAGGTGGGCGACGCCGAGGGCGTAGGCGGTGGAGTTGTTGTAACGCTTGATGACGCGGAAATTCGGGAAGGTGAGAAAGCCCGGTCCGGCGATACCGGCGGGCAGTTCCAGCCGTGCGCTCAGCATCAGGCCGTCGGCGCTCCAGGCATGGCCATCGGCGGGAGCGACGCCGCGCAGGGCCCATTCGCTGACGAGGCGGTTCTGGTCGGGATTCCAGTGGCTGACATCAAAATCATCCGGCACCGAAACCTCGATTACGGTCGGCGCACCGGTCTGCCAGCCGGCGCGCGACAGAAGATTGGCGGCGGATGCGAGGGCATCGCCATTATTGGTCCAGATATTGCGGCGGCCATCGCCGTCGAAATCGACGGCGCGTTCCAGATAGGTGGTCGGGATGAATTGCATCTGGCCCATGGCGCCGGCCCAGGAGCCGGTGAGCTGATCGCGCGTGGCATAGCCATTGTCGATCATGTGGGCGACGGCAATCAGCTGATCCTCGGCCCAGTCGCGGCGGCGGCCTTCCCAGGCGAGCGTTGCGAGGGCCTGGATGATGTCATTATTGCCCGGGATCTGGCCGTAGGAGCTTTCCAGCCCCCAGATCGCGATCAGGGTTTCAGGCCGCACGCCATATTGTGCCGCGACCGCATCGACGATGGCGCGATTGGCCTCATAGGCGGCGGCGCCATTGGCGATGCGCAGATCGGAGGCGGCGATATCGAGATAGGACCAGATCGGGCGCACGAATTCCGGCTGGCTGCCATCGCGCTCGATGATCTGCATTGCCGGCGTCAGCCCGTCGAGCATGGAGGCGACGGTTTCCGGCTGCGCGCCGGTTTGCGACAGGCGGACACGGAAAGCCTCGCGCCAGGTGTCGAAGGCCTCACCCTCGGGCTGGGCTTGAACGGACGGGGCAAAAATCAGGGCCATCAGGCCAATTACGAGCGCGCGGATTATCCCCTCCTGAGGAATTGCGCCGGATCGAGACCGGCGATTTCGATTATAAGTTTGCGCTTCAGCGCGTCCACGAAATCCTCATGCTCATTTGTGGGCGAAATGAAGGCGCCGGGCCCGGCAATCACCTGTTTTTCGAAATAATCGGCGACATCAATGCTGACCGAAGGCCGGAACGGGCTCTGGCGTTCGGACTGGATCGGCAGGCCGTTAATCGTGATCAGCGCCGTTTCGGCGCGGCTGCGGGCCTGGGACAGGGATGAGCCGGAATTTTGCGGCCCGTCGCCGGACAGATCGATCACCTGGCGGATGCCCTCGAAACGATTGGTCTCGATCAGGGTGATGGAACTGTCGATCGCGGCACCAATCGCAGTGCGGCGGCCGGAGATGAAGGGGGCTGTGGCGAGGCTGGCGGCGAAAATGCGCGCATCGGCCTCGGTGCCGATCACCGTCCAGGGTGCGACGACGCGCTGGAAATCACCATCGGCCCATTCCAGATACATCACCGCGATCCGGCCATAGCCGCCACCCTGGATCGCCGAGATAACTTCAGGATCAGCCAGCGCCGCGACATGGCCCTCGCGCTGGCGCCGCGCCTCGACCTCATCGATCGAGGAGGAGACATCGACGGCAAGCACGAGCTCGAGATCGACATATTCGCGGCCATCGGCGGTGTATTCGACGGGCCGTTCAAGTTCATAGGGCGGCGCCTCGCTGGCGCCGAGCAAAAGCGGAACGAGCAGCAGGGCCGCCAGTGCCAGGGAGGGTCTCACGGTGCGCGCCCCAGCCCGTCAAGGGCGCGATCGGGCAAGGCCAGCTCGGAGGGAGAGGGCATGGCGCCGGCGATCTCGATCACCAGCTTGCGCAGGATGGCGACGCGGAACTCGTCCTCGGCCCGGGCCGGCACCACGAAGGCGCCCGGACCGGTGATGACATGCTCGCGGAAATAATCCTCGAGATGAACCTCGACCGGCCTGACCCAGCGGCCCTGGCTGGCCGAGATGACCGGCAGGCCGTTGACGACGATGCCGGACTGGTCGGCCAGGGCATGGGCGCTTTCCAGCGGCAGGCCCTGGTTTTGCGGCCCGTCGCCGGAAATATCGATGATCAGGCGCGGGGCGGTGAACTCATTTTCGTCGATGCGGCGGACGCCGTCGGCAATGGCCGAGCCGATCGCCGTGTAATGACCGCGCTCGAACGGGGCAGCAGCAACGCGGGCGGCAAAGCCCAGCGCGTCTTCCTCGCTGGCAATCACGGTCCAGTCGGCGGCGGCGCGCTGAAAGCCGGTATCGGCCCATTCGACATAGGTCACGGCGATGCGCCCGAGCGGTCCGCCCTGGATCGAGCGGATCACATCTTCATGCGCCAGCGCCGCGACATAGCCCTCGCGCTGGCGATGCGCCTCTTCCTCATCAACGGAATAGGAAATATCGACCGCGAGCACGAGCTCGACATCGACATCAATACGGTCGTCCTGGGCCGCAGCCCTGGCTGCCGGCCCGCACACACAAACGGCCGCGAGCGCGGCCGCAACGCAATAAGCTGGATATCTCATGGCGGCGAAACTACGAGGGAGCCCCGCCAAGAGCAACTGACGATGCGGTAAGGCTGGAGGCCGCGCCGGCCAGCAGGGCCGGGGCGGTGAGCGCGCCTACACAAAGCGGCAGCCCAAGAGAGCTTGCCCGCAATCAATGTCAGCCGCGAATAGTCGGACGCACGGCTCCCCTTATATCGCGCCGTGATCGCTCACGGGCGGATATAAGGGGGACGCGTCATTCAATGGCTGCGAACCGGATTACTGTGGTTCGGCAGCGGCCGGCTCGTCTGCTGGCGGCGTCATCGCGTCGTCAACAGAATCGGCAGCATCCTGCATCGCTTCGCCAGTGGCGTCGGCAGCATCCTGCATGGCTTCGCCAGTCGCTTCAGCAGCACCCTGGACGGCTTCACCAGCCGCTTCAGCGGTGTCGCCCATGGCAGAGCCGGTTTCATGCATGGAATCGCCCATCGCTTCGCCGGCATCTTCCATGTGTTCGGCTGCGGATTCCATATTGTCGTCCGCCTGCTCACCGGTACCATCGGAACAGGACGCAAGCATCAGGGCTGCGGCCGAAGCCGCGATCATCAGTTCAAAACGCATGTCATTCTCCTTGTGACGGCGCACACATAGCAGATTTTATGGCGTTGGAATGCAGTTTTCTTAACCTTGTGTAATATTTTTCGCACGTGCGGCATCGCACCTGCCGCAATCGGTATTTATCAGCCCGGCTGCGCCCCCGAACGGCACCTCCCCGTTGACACCGTCACAGCCCTCCGCTACTTCGCGCCCTCCTTAATTAATGCGTGTCAACACGAAGGCCTTGCCATGAAAGTCCGCAGCTCACTCAAATCGCTGAAAAATCGTCACCGTGATTGCAAGGTCGTGAAACGTGGCGGCCGTGTCTATGTGATCAACAAGACCGACCCGCGCTTCAAAGCCCGTGCCGGCTAGGCTTTCACAGTCGATGGCCCGCAAGGCTGTCCTGTGGGATCTGGGCAATGTCCTTCTGGACTGGTCGCCCGCCTATCTCTATCGCAAGATTTTCAGAAATGAAGACACGGTCCAGGACTTCCTGGGCCGTGTTTGCACGATGCAATGGCATCAGGCGCATGATCGCGGCGTGCCGATGGCGGAAAACCGCCGCGCCCTGATCGCGCAATATCCCGAACATGAAGCGGCCATTTGCGCCTGGGAGAGCCGCTTTCCCGAAATGCTCGGCGGCACCGTCCCCGGCACTGCCGAGGCGATCGAAGCCCTCGCGGCGGCCGGTGTGCCACAATATGCCCTGACCAATCTTCCGGCCGAATGGGTCGAACCCGTCATCCGGCTCTATCCGGTGATGCGCCATATGCGCGACATCATCGTCTCGGCGCATGAGGGCTGCGTGAAGCCAGACCGCCGCATCTACGAGATCACCGCCGAACGCCTGCCGCATGATCCCGCCGACGTGCTTTTCTTCGACGACCGCGAAGCGAATGTGGTTGCGGCACGTGAGTTCGGTTTCGATGCCGAGCGGTTTACCGGCGAGGCCAGGCTGCGTGAGGATCTGGCGGCCCGCGGCCTGCTCTAGAGCGCATCGCGCCCCGCGCGATCCGGCGACCAGACCCTGTGACACAAACCGGCGACGATCCGCCGCGCCGGATTTCGCGTCACCAGAATCAGCAACCCCCTATCCATGCCGCCCCGCTTGGCCTTAAATGCATACCGGAAACAGGAAACCGCCGGAGGCTGGCAACAGACCGGCCCCGCCCATTGGTCGATATCGAGGAGCAAATCATGGATCTCAACTTCACGCCGGCGGAAGAGGCCTTCCGCGCGGAAGTCCGCAGCTTTCTGAAGGATAATCTGTCCGAAGAACTTGCGACCAAGGTTCGCAATGGCGAAGAGCTCGGCAAGGCCGATCTCGAGGGCTGGCATGCGACGCTGCAGAGCCGCGGCTGGCTGGCGGTGACCTGGCCGGAGGAAT
>JBNMNI010000128.1:0-5001 GCA_051275375.1 Maricaulis sp.
CCGGCCGTCAGAGCAGGGCCGCCAGCGCCAGGGTGGCGACCAGCAACAGGCCGGTCGTCCGGTTGGATCTGAAAATCGCCAGGCATTGGGCGCCATTCTCGATATCGAGCTTGCGGACCTGGTTGAACATATGCGCCGTATAGAGCGCATAGGGGATCACCACCCAGGGCGTTGCGGCGCTGAGCCAGATCGCGAGGCCGACGAGCAGGGCGTTGATGCCGTAAAACCCGGCGACCCAGATCTGCGAGCTTTCGCCGAACAGGCGGGCGGTGGATTTGACGCCGACCAGGGCGTCGTCCTCGCCATCCTGCTGCGCGTAGATGGTGTCATAGCCCAGCGTCCAGAACACGGCCGCCGCATAGAGCGCCAGCAGGGCAGGATCGATCTGACCGGTAACGGCAATATAAGCGACGGGTATGCCCCAGTTAAAGGTCAGGCCAAGCCAGGCTTGCGGCCACCAGGTGATACGTTTCATGAAAGGGTAGGCGGCCACCAGCAGCAGCGATCCAAGACCGACCGCGATCGCCAGCAACGGGAACTGGATGAGCACGATCAGCCCGACGAGCCCCTGGGCCGCGACGAATATCCAGGCCTGTTTCAGCGACACCGTGCCGGCCGGCAGGGGCCGGTTGGCAGTGCGGGCGACACGGGCGTCGAGATCGCGGTCGACAATGTCATTATAGGTGCAACCGGCGCCGCGCATTGCGACCGCACCGATCGCGAACAGCACCGCATACCACAGGTCGATCCAGCCGAGGCCGTGGCCGATCCGTGCCAGCATCAGCCCTTGCCAGCAGGGCAGACCGAGCAGCCAGAAACCGATCGGACGGTCAAAGCGCGCCAGGCGCAGATAGGGGCGCAGCGCCCTTGGCGCTTGATCTACCCAGCTGCTTGGCAGGGAGTCTGCGACTCGCCGATCGAAATTCAACTGCATGCGCAATGGTGTGACAAAGCCCGGCGGCCAATTCAAGCAGGCTTGACGGCAAGACGCAGTGACGCCAAAGCCAAGGGCATGTCGACCGATCCGCGCCTTTTCCTCGATTGCCCCTTCGCCGCCGCCGCTCGCCTCGCGCTGAGCCGGGAGGACACCCACTATCTTCTCAATGTGATGCGCCGCGGCGAGGGCGATGGCGTGCGCCTGTTCAATGGCCGCGACGGCGAATGGACGGCCCGGATCAGCGACGCCCACCGCAAGGGCGCGACCCTGGAACTGGTCGCCCCGACCCGGCCCCAGGCCAGCGTGCCCGATCTTTGGCTGCTCTTCGCGCCGGTCAAGCGGCAGAAGACCGATCTGATCGTCGAGAAAGCGACCGAGCTGGGCGTGCGCGAAATCCACCCGGTCTCGACGCGGCGCACCCAGGGCGAGCGGATCAAGCCGGAGCGCTTTTCTGTCATCGCCAAGGAAGCCGCCGAACAGACCGAACGCCTCGACCTGCCGCTCATTGCTCCGCTCGAGCGGCTCGAACGCGTGCTCGAAGGCTGGGATCCGGCCCGGACGTTGTATTATTGCGACGAAGCCGGTGATGGCGATGAGGATGGCGCCGCCTGGGGCGGGCAGACCGGCCGCGCCGGGCCGATGCTGGAGGTGCTTCGCGCCGGTACTGCCGGTCCTGCAGCCTTGCTGATTGGACCGGAAGGCGGGTTTGCGCCGGAAGAGCGCATGCAGCTGCGCCAGCTCGATTTCGTCCGCCCCGTCTCGCTGGGGCCGCGCATTTTGCGTGCCGAGACAGCCGTGATCGCAGCCCTCGCGCTGTGGCAGGCGGCGCGCGGCGACTGGGCCTGAGCCTCACGTCCGCGTGAAACGCAGACCCTCGCCCTTGTTCAATGCGCTTCACCCCCATATTTGAGACGCAGATTGTTTCACGCAGATTGTTTTGCGATGGGGGCCCAGGCATGAGCGGCACGTATAATCAGGGCGGCGAGGGTGCCCCCATCGAGAATCCCGACCAGCTGGCCGCCTATCTCGCCTCCGGCTGCAAACCGCCATCGGCATTTCGCATCGGCACCGAGCACGAAAAATTCGGCTTTGCCCTGAAAGACCACACACCAATCCCCTATGCGGGCGATGGCCCGAGCGTCAAGAAAATGCTCGAAGGCCTGGTCCGCTTCGGCTGGGAGCGTATTGAGGAAGACGGCAAGCTGATTGCGCTCAAGCGTGATGCGGCCTCGATCACCCTGGAGCCCGGCGGTCAGTTCGAACTGTCCGGCGCACCGCTCGAGACCGTGCACCAGACCTGCGCCGAGGTGAATCTGCACCTGTCCGAAGTGCGCGAAGTTGCCGACAAGATCGGCGCCGGCTTTCTCGGTCTCGGTTTTTCGCCGAAATGGTCGCTGGAAGAAACGCCGATGATGCCCAAGGCCCGCTACGGGCTGATGAAGGCCTATATGCCCAAGGTCGGTACGATGGGGCATCAGATGATGTTCCGCTCCTGCACCGTCCAGACCAATCTCGACTTCTCCAGCGAAGCCGACATGGTCAAGAAATTCCGCGTCTCGCTGGCGCTGCAGCCCCTGGCCAATGCCCTGTTCGCCAATTCGCCCTTCAAGGACGGTCAGCTCAACGGCTATCTGTCCTATCGCGGCCATGTCTGGACCGATACCGATAATCAGCGCGCCGGCATGCTGCCCTTCGTGTTCGATGAGGGCATGAGTTTCCAGCGCTATGTCGACTGGGTGCTCGATGTGCCGATGTATTTCGTCAAGCGCGGCGGCCATTATCTCGACGCCACCGGCCAGAGCTTCCGCGATTTCCTCGCCGGCCGCCTGCCGGCCCTGCCGGGCGAAAAACCGGTGCTGAGCGATTGGGAAGACCATATCGGCACGATGTTCCCGGAAGTGCGCCTGAAGACCTTCCTGGAAATGCGCGGCGCCGATAGCGGGCCGTGGAACACGCTCTGCGCCCTGCCGGCCTTCTGGGTCGGACTGCTCTATGATGACAGCGCCCTCGATGCGGCCTGGGATCTGGTCAAGGGCTGGAGCGCCGACCAGCGCGAAGGCATGCGGCTGGCCTCGGCGGTGCATGGCATGCGTGCCGGCTATGATGGTGAACGCTCGATGCAGGATCTGGCCAAGCAGGTGCTCGCCATCTCCCGCGCCGGGCTCAATGCGCGCGCCCGGCTGAATAATTACGGCGAGAACGAAGCCCATTTCCTCGACGAGCTCGACGAGATCGCGGCTTCGGGCCTGACCCGCGCCGATCGCCTGATCGAACGCTTCAAGGGCGAGTGGAAGGGCTCGATCGAGCCGGTCTTTACCGAGTGCGCTTACTGAGATTTCGCCCACTTCACATTGATTTGTAATCTAGATGAACGGCCAAGCCGTAACTGAAGCTTGAGCCTTCCCGCTTGGCGTGGTCAATTGCGCGCCAGAAATTGACCCGCACCAAGCGGGAAAAGGGGAGGTTTGCGTGACTGATACCATTGCCACGCCGTCGACGGGGTCCACGGACACGTCATTTTTCGGTCACCCGAAAGGGTTGGCCATTCTGTTCATGACCGAGATGTGGGAGCGCTTTTCCTATTACGGAATGCGTGGCCTGCTGGTCATTTATCTGACTCAACACTTCCTGTTCTCCGATGAGCGCTCGACACTGATCTATGGTGCCTATACGGCGCTGGTCTATGTCATGACCATTATCGGCGGGACACTCGCTGACCGTTATCTCGGGCAACGAAAAGCGGTCACTTTCGGCGCAATTCTCCTGGTCTTCGGGCACGGGATGATGGCATTCGAGGGCGAAGGCTCGAAAGAGATCTTCACCTATGAGGGCGCTACTTACGAGTTCGTCCTCGACGGTCGCGGCGGTGACGCCAATCAGATGATCGTTTCCGATACGGGCCAGTCCCTGATCAGTTTTGCAGACGAAGGCGCCCTGCTGGTGATTGCCGACCCGGACGCCGTCGGCCTGCCCGCTGAACTGCCCTTCTCCAGCGACATGACCCATGTCGAGCAGGACCCGTTATTCGTCAATATTCTCTACTTCGCGCTGGCCCTGATCATTGCCGGTGTCGGCTTCCTGAAGGCGAATATCTCCACCATTGTCGGCTCGCTCTACGGGCTTGGCGATACACGCAGGGATTCCGGTTTCACCCTGTTCTACATGGGTATTAATCTGGGCGCCTTCCTGTCTTCGGTCACGGTTGGCATTATCGGTATCGTCTATGGCTGGAATTGGGGCTTCGGCCTCGCCGGCATCGGCATGCTGCTTGGCCTGTTCACCTTCCTGTTCTTCCAGGGCTGGCTCGAGGGCCGCGCCGAGCCACCGAACCCGGAAAAGCTCAAGCAGAAGGTCTTCGGCCCGATCAATGTCGAAATGGCCTGCTATCTGGCCGGCCTCGGCATTATCGCCGTCGCCATGCTCGCCGTGATGAACCCGGAACATATGGGCGGTATTCTCGGCCCGTTGGGCATCGTCATGTTCGTGGTTCTGATCGGTTATGCGATCTTCAAGACCAAGGGTGCGGAACGCGGCAAGATGTTTGCGGCGATCTATTTCGTGCTGGCGCAGATCCCGTTCTGGGCCCTGTTCGAGCAGGCCGGTTCGTCCCTGAGCCTCTTTACGGACCGTCTTGTGGACCGCACCATGTTTGGTATCTCGGTGCCAGCGCCTGTCTTCCAGGGTTTGAATGCGGGCTTCATCTTCATCTTTGCACCGCTTATCGCCTGGCTCTGGATCTGGCTCGCCAAACGCGGCCGCAATCCTTCGACACCGGTCAAGTTCGCACTCGGCGTCTTCATGGCCGGCCTGGGCTTTTATGCCCTGGTCGCAGGCATGGGCGTCAGTGGCGGTACCGGGCTGACGGCCGTCTACTTCGTCTTCCTGATCTACTGGATCCACACCATGGGTGAGCTGATGCTCTCTCCGGTCGGACTGTCTGCTGTGACCAAGCTGGCTCCGGCCAAGGTCGTCGGCATGACGATGGGGGCCTGGTTCCTGTATTCGGGACTGTCCAACTTCCTCGCCGGTGTCATCGCATCGACGACGGGTGCGGAAACGATTGG
>JBNMNI010000129.1:0-4954 GCA_051275375.1 Maricaulis sp.
TCTTGCCCCGGAGGAGCGCAGCCAATTGCGGGGTCTGCCATCGGTTCGGCACTGGCTGGATTCCCCTCCGGCAGGCCCCGGCACCCCCGCATGCGCGAGGGCAGGCAAGGCCGGGGAATAGGGGATTGTAAGTTCGGACCTCTGCCCGAGGCGGACAAGTTCACCCACTCAATAAACAAACCCATGTCATCCCGGACGGATGCCCGGACGCGAAGCGATCCGGGTGGAGATCCGGGACCCAGACGCCCAGATTTCCGGGTCCCGGATCTGCGCCCCGCATTCGCGGGGCGTCCGCCTGCCCTCGCGGATGCGAGGGTCCGGGATGACATGAAATAATGGATTTGATTTGGATAGCGCGCCCCTGCGCGGCCACCGACGCTAAACCGCCCGTATCTCCGGCCCCACAACCTCAACCCCAACCCCCGTCAGCCCATAGCCCACAGCCGGCCCACCGACACACACCCCGTCCGTCGCGCCAAAGCTCGCCCCATGCACCGGGCAGACGATAAACCGCCCCTCATGCAGCATCACCTTGCCGCCGGGCAGGTTGAGCGGGCGCTGGGCGTGGGGGCAGGTGTTGAGGAAGGCGGTGACGGTGTTGCCGCGGCGGACCAGGATGATGGCGCCGTCATTCCAGGTGGAGGCGCGGGCGCCGGGGTCCGGCAGGTCGTCGAGGCGGCCGAGGACGGCCCCCGCTTTGGGCAGGCTGGTCATGGATTGAGATCGGCGGGCGGGTTGAAGACCCATTTATAGGGCGCGGCCTCAACCGATTGAAACAGGCCGGCAATGGCATAGGGGTCTTGCGCCAGCCAGGCGTCGAGCGCGGCGCGGCTCTCCATCTCGACGATCAGCAAGGAGCCGGCCGGCTTGTCGTCGGCGCCGAGCCAGGGGCCGGCGGCCTTGATGGCTTTGCCCGCAGCGGTCAGCCAGTCGAGATGGGCCGGGCGGTTGGCGAGGCGGATATCGAGCGCGCCGGGCTTGTCATGCGTGTGGACCATGAACAGCATCAGGCGGATTCCAGGGTGAAGGGGCGGGCGAGCAGGGTTTCGATGGCGTCCTCGACACTGGTGCGGCCGGCAAGAATATCATCGACGGCTTCGCAGATCGGCATTTCAACGCCATGCCGTTTCGCCAGCGCAACGACTGCTGGCGCGCTGGCGACGCCTTCGGTGACCGAGCGGCGGCTGCCGAGAATATCGTCCAGATGCACGCCGCGCCCCAGCGCCAGGCCGCAGGACATATTGCGCGATTGCGGCGAGGAACAGGTCAGAACCAGATCGCCCAGCCCGCACAGGCCGGCGAGGGTTTCGCGCTTGGCGCCCAGCGCCAGCGCCAGCCGCGTCATCTCGGCAAAGCCGCGCGCGATCAGTGCCGCATGCGCCGATTTTCCCAGGCCGCGCCCCTCGACAATGCCGCAGCCGATCGCCAGCACATTCTTCACCGCGCCGCCGATTTCCGCGCCGACCAGATCGGTCGCCAGATAGGGCCGAAAACGGGTGGTGCCGAGGGCCTCGATCAGCGCCGTGCCGGTCTTCTCGTCCTTGCAGGCCAAAGTCACCGCCGTCGGCAGGCCCTGGGCGGTATCGATGGCAAAGCTCGGGCCCGACAAGACCGCCGGGATGGCCGAGGGAATGGTTTCGGCCAGCACCTGGGTCATCATCGCCAGGCTCGATTGCTCAATCCCCTTGGCGCACAGGATGATCGGCAGGCCGCGCCTGGCGAAGGGGGCGAATTTTTCCAGCGTGCCGCGCAAATGCTGCGCCGGCGCCACCGCCAGCACCGCATCGCACACATCCAGATCGGCCATGGCGGTGACGGCAGCGATATCCTCCTGCAGCGCCACGCCGGGCAGGTAGATCGTGTTCTCGTGCTTGTTATTGATCACATCGGCGACATCCTGCTCGAAGGACCAGATCAACACGTCACGCCCGGCCTTGGCCGCCGTCTGCGCCAGCGCCGTGCCCCAGGCCCCGGCCCCGATCACGCCTATGGTTTGAAAATCCGTCACGCCTTTGGTCCCTTTCGTCCCGAACCGATCACCGGGTCCAATCTGGCCGAGACCGCGTCCAAAGGCCAGCGCGCCCGCGCCGGCGCATCGAGCCCGTCGGTTTGACCGCGCCGCAAATGTTCGATCCCGGCCAGGGCAATCATCGCCGCATTATCGGTGCACCAGCGCATCGGCGGTGCGATCAGGCGGAAACCCTCTTCGCGCGCCGCCGCCTCGAGCAATTTGCGAACCGTCTGATTGGCCGCGACACCGCCGGCGACGACAAAGGGTAACGGGTGGGTAATCAGCGGATGATCAGAGGCAAATTCGCGCATGGCCCGGCGTGAACGTGTGGCAAGGGTGCGCGCAATGGCGGTTTGCACGGATGCAGCAAGGTCGGCGCGGTCCTGATCGCCCGGATTGTCCAGCCCGTCCCAGATCTGCCGCGCCGCGGTTTTCAGACCCGCAAAGGAAAAATCGCAACCGGGACGGCCCTTTAGCGGGTTGGGCAGATCGAAGCGTCTGGCATTGCCGCTGGCGGCACACCGCTCCAGCGCCGGACCACCGGGAAAACCCAGCCCCATCACCTTCGCCGTCTTGTCGAACGCCTCGCCCGCCGCATCGTCCAGCGTCGATCCCATCCGCCGGTAAACCCCGAAATCCTCTACACAAATCAACTGCGTATGCCCGCCGGACACCAGCAGGAGCAGATAGGGAAAATCCAGAGTCTCACTCAAGAGCGGCGACAGCGCATGCCCCTCAAGATGATTGATCGCAATCAAGGGCTTGCCTGATCCCAGCGCCATCCCCTTCGCCGTCATCAAAGCCGCCATCACCCCGCCGATCAGCCCCGGTCCGGCGGTCGCGGCGATGCCGTCAACCTGCGCCAGACTGAGCCCTGCCTGGTGCAAAGCCCGCTCGGCCAGCCCTGACATGGCTTCCGCATGCGCCCGCGCCGCGATCTCCGGAACGACGCCGCCATAAGGCGCGTGGGCCTCGGTCTGGCCGAGAATCAGATCGGACAGAATCTCGATCTCGCCTGTGGCCGATCGGCGCAGCACGGCCGCCGCCGTCTCGTCACAGCTCGATTCAAGCCCGAGCACGGTCAGTGTGCCGTCTTGCGCGACAGGGGATCGGGGCGCTAAGTCCATGGCTGATCGATAACCTTACCGCCGGGATCCCGCAACGTGCTGCTACCGTCCAAGCCCATGCCCATCGCCACCCGGCGCTCCCCGCTCGCCCTCGTCCAGGCCCGCGACGTCCAGGAGCGGCTCGCCCGGCTGCACGGGATCGGCGAGGAGCGGCGCGAGATGGTCTTCCCGATCCTCGCGCTGTTGAGCACAGGCGACCAGATCCAGGACCGCGCCCTGATCGAGGCCGGCGGCAAGGGCCTGTTCACCAAGGAAATCGACGAGGCCCTGCTCGACCGCCATGCCGCTTTCGCCGTGCATTCAATGAAAGACGTGCCGACGCAATTGCCCGACGGGCTGGAGCTCGGCGCCATTCTCGAGCGCGAGGATGCCCGCGACATGCTGCTGGCGCGCGGCGGCGAAACCCGGCTGGCCGATCTGCCCCGGGGCGTCACCATCGGCACGGCCAGCCTGCGGCGGCAGGCCCAGGCCCTGCATGCACGGCCCGACCTGACGGTCGTGGTGCTGCGCGGCAATGTCGATACCCGGCTGGGCAAGCTGGCTTCCGGTGAGGTCTATGCCACTTTTCTCGCCCGCGCCGGCCTCAACCGGCTGGGCCGCAAGGAGGCCGAAGCCGAACCGCTGGCCCTGGCGGAAATGCTCCCCGCCGCCGCACAGGGCGCGGTTGGCGTCGCGATTCGCAGCGATGATGAGCGTGCGCGCGAGCTATTGCTCGCCCTCAATCACCGCCCGACCGAGCTGGCAATCCTGGCCGAGCGCGCCTTCCTCGCAAGGCTCGACGGCTCCTGCCGCACCCCGATCGCGGCGCATGTGCATATCGAATCAATGGACTTCACCGGTGAAGTTTTGACTCCTGACGGTCAGGTGCGTTGGCGAGACCAGATGCGATTCGACATGAAAACAGCAACCCGAACCAGCGCGATCGCCGCGGGTCAGCAATTGGGCCAGGCGATCCGGGACGCAGCCGGCGACGGGCTCGCCGCCGCGCTGGCGAGCGCATGACGGTTCTGGTCACACGTGGCTGGCCCGGCGCCGAACGCACCGCTTCGGGGCTGCGCGAGCGCGGCATTGACCCGATCATCGCGCCGGTGCTCGATATCAATTTCCGTGCCCGTATCGATGTCGATCTGACCGGTGTCCAGGCGCTGGTCTTTACCAGCGGCAATGGCGTTCGCGCCTGGGGACCGAGACGGCCCGAGCGCGATCTGCCGGTATTCGCGGTCGGCGGCAACACGGCCTCGGACGCCCGCCAGATCGGCTTTCGCAAAGTCTGGTCGGCTGAGGGCGATGTCACCGATCTGGCCATGCTGATCAAACGCAAGCTGAAACCGCAAGATGGCGCCGTGCTGCATATCCGCGGCATCCAGGTCGCGGGCAATCTGTCCGGCGAGCTGAAGGCCGCCGGCTTCACCGTCCGCGAGGCGATCGGCTATGGCTCCGTCGCCGTCGATGCCCTGCGCGAGGATGCCATAGCGGCAATTCTGTGCGGCGCTCCGGTCGCGGTGCTGATCCACTCGGCCCGCGGCGCCAAGACCTTTCTCGAGCTGGCGCGCAAATTCGGACTACAGCCCTGGCTGAAATCGGTCACCGCCTATGGCATCAGCGCCAACGCTCTGAAGCCACTGGAAAACGCCGGACTTTCCGGCCTTGTCGCGGCACCGCATCCCAATGAAGACGCGCTGTTGGACCTGCTGGTCCATCCCTTGGAACTGGCGCCGCTCGGCAACGCGTCATAAGGTGCGAGAAACCTAACTGAATCGCGTGTTGAGATGGCCGATCCCAATCAAAATACCGACCCCGAACCGGTCGATGCCGA
>JBNMNI010000130.1:0-4908 GCA_051275375.1 Maricaulis sp.
ATGCCGCCATCATGCATGGTGACGGTCATGGTGCCGCCCTCGGTGTAATCGCCGGTGATTTCCTCGGCTTCGGCGACGAAATCGGTGTGGATCAGCGGGTGGTAGTATTTGAAGGTGTGGGCATAGCTCTTGGTCGAGCCGGCATGGTCATTGAAGGTGACGCAGGGCGAGATGACGTCGATCAGGGCGAAGCCCTTGTGCATCAGGCCGGCCTGGATCAGCGGGATGAGCTGGGACTTGTCGCCGGAAAAGGCGCGCGCCACGAAGCCGGCGCCAAGCGTGAGGGCCTGGACGCAGGGGTCGATCGGCGATTGCTCATTGGCCACGCCCTTCTTGGACTTGGTGCCGATATCGGCAGAGGCGGAAAACTGGCCTTTGGTGAGGCCGTAAACGCCGTTATTCTCGATGATATACAGCATGTTGAGATTGCGGCGGATCGCATGGGCGAACTGGCCGAAACCGATCGAGAGACTGTCTCCATCGCCGGAAATCCCGATATAATGGAGGTCGCCATTGACGGCATTGGCCCCGGTCGCGACCGAGGGCATGCGGCCATGGACGCAGTTGATGCCATGGCTCTGGCCCATGAAATAGGCCGTGGTCTTGGACGAACAGCCAATGCCGGAGATCTTGGCGGCGCTGTGGGGCGGCAGGTCGAGTTGCCAGAAGGCCTGGACCAGGGCGGCGGTGACCGAGTCATGGCCGCAGCCGGCGCACAGGGTCGACATCGAGCCTTCATAATCGCGCACCGTCAGGTTCAGCTTGTTGCGCGGCAGATGCTTGTCGATCAGGGGTTTGGACATTGAGGTCATGTCAGGCCTCCTCAGACACGAGGTGCGCCGCGACGCCCTCAATGATGAAAGCCGGATTGGCGGCCATGCCGGCATAATCGAGCACGGAGACGAGCTTGGTCTTGGGCACGGAGGTTTCATTGATCAACAGACCGCGCAGCTGGGCATCGCGATTCTGCTCGACGACGAAAATCTCGTCATGGCTGTCCATGAAGGCCTCGACCTCGGCACTGAAGGGGAAGCCGCGCACGCGCATATAATTGAGCTCGATGCCGCGTTCAGCCAGACGGTCGAGGGCCTCGCGCACGGCGCCGTCACAGCCGCCGAGCGAGATGATGGCGCGGCTGGTCTTCTGCGCCGCCTCGATGATGACCGGGCCGGGCACGGCGTCGGCGGAATCTTCCCATTTTCGGGTCAGCCGGTCGAGCACTTCCTTGTATTCGGTCGCGTCCTCGGTATAGCCGCCCTTCCAGTTATGCCCGGAACCGCGGGTGAAATAGGCGCCCTTCGGGTGGACGCCGGGAAGGGTGCGATAGGCGATATTATCGCCATCGCGGTCTTCATAGCGATAGTATTTCGGCAGGGCTTCCAGATCGGCGGCGGTGAGGATCTTGCCGCGATCGGGGGTGTAGGCATCGTCCCAGTCGAGCTCGGGGATCATCCAGTCATTCATGCCGATATCGAGATCGGTCATGAAGAAGACCGGCGTCTGATAGCGCTCGGCAATATCGAAGGCCTGCACCGCCATCTCGAAGCATTCGGCCGGATTGGCCGGAAACAGCATGATATGCTTGGTATCGCCATGGCTGGCATAGGCACACAGGGTGAGATCGCATTGCTGGGTGCGGGTCGGCAGGCCCGTTGAAGGCCCGGCGCGCTGGACGTTGAACAAGACCACCGGCACTTCGGAATAATAGGCAAAGCCGATGAATTCGCTCATCAGCGAGATGCCCGGACCGGAGGTGGGCGTAAAGGCGCGGGCGCCATTCCAGCTGGCACCGATGGCCATGCCGATCGAGGCGAGCTCGTCCTCGGCCTGGATGATGCAGAAATTCTTTTCGCCGGTCTCCGGATCGGTACGGAATTTCTCGCAGAAGGATTTGAACCCGTCCATCAGCGAGGTCGAGGGCGTGATCGGATACCAGGCACCAAAGGTCGCGCCGGCATAGACACAGCCCAGGGCGGCAGCCGTATTGCCGTCGATCAGGACATGGCCCCTGGTTGCGTCCATCGCCTGGACGCGCAGCGGCAGGGGTTCGGCGAAGTTTTGCCGGACATAATCGAGGCCGAGATTGATCGCGGTCATATTGGCCTCGATCAATTGCGGCTTGGCACCGAACATTTCCTCGACCATGGCGCGGATGATGTTGACATCGATCCCGGTCAGGCCGGCGACGGCACCGACATAGGCCATATTCTTCATCAGCACGCGGGTGCGGGCATTGTCGAATTTGGCATTGCACAGGCGCGCCAGCGGCACGCCGATGGCGGTGATATCGGTGCGCGCATGCAGTTCGGGCCGCGGCCAGGTATCGTCATAGAGCAGGAAACCGCCCGGCGAGACTTCGGCCAGATCGCGCTTGTAGGTTTCGGCATTCATCGCGACGACGAGATCGGCTGCCCCCGAGCGCGCCATATAGCCGTGCTTGCTGACCCGGATCTCGAACCAGGTCGGCAGGCCCTGGATATTGGAGGGGAAGAGATTCTTGCCGACCACGGGCACGCCCATGCGGAAGATCGCCTTCATCAGGAGGCCATTGGCACTGGCCGAGCCGGTGCCGTTCACATTGCCGATCTTGATGACAAAGTCGTTGATGCGGATATCCGCCATGGTGTCCACCAGGTCCTTCATTCGGCCGCAACGCTCCGTCGTGCTTCCTCGAGTACGTGAGGAATGAATACATCGCCGTCCTGCATATCCCAGGCGGCGGTCGGGCAACGCTCGGCGCACAGCCCGCAATGCAGGCAGAGATCCTCGTCCTTGACCATGACGCGGCCGGTATCCTTCAGCGGCGCGGAGACATAGAGCGCCTGGTCGAGATTGCTCGCCGGCGCCTTGAGACGGGCGCGCAGATCGGTCTCATCGCCATTCTCGACGATGGAGAGGCAATCGACCGGGCAGATATCGATGCAGGCATCGCATTCCTTGCACAGGGGCGGATCGAACACGGTCTGGACATCGCAATTGAGACAGCGCTGCACCTCGGTGACGATCTGCTCGGCGGTATAGCCCATTTCCACTTCGGTCTTGCGATTGCCCAGGCGTGCCTTGAGCTCGACCAATGGCATCACGCCGCGATGGCCGCGCTCGTAATCATTGGAATACATCCACTCATTGACGCCCATCTTGGCCGAGTTGAGATTGACGCCGCGCGGCATGCGCGTCGCCAGATCGGTTTTCTCGCAATGCTTGTGGATCGAGATCGCCGCCTGGTGGCCATGCTCGACGGCCCAGATGATATTCTTGGGACCAAAGGCGCTGTCGCCGCCGAAGAAGACGCCGGGAATGGTCGACTGGTACGTCGTCGTGTCGACGATGGGCACGCCCCATTTGTCGAATTCCAGCCCGATATCGCGCTCGATCCAGGGGAAGGAGTTTTCCTGGCCGATCGCCAGGATGACATCATCGCAGGGGATGATCTTGGTGCCGACATGGCGCGTCTCGGTGATATTGCCGCGCGGATCGAGATCATACTCCATCAGCTCGAATTCCATCCCGACCAACTTGCCATTCTCGGACACGAAGCGCTTGGGCGAGTGATTGACGAGGATTTCGACATTCTCGCCCTCGGCGTCCTCGAGCTCCCAGGGCGAGGCCTTGAAGAATTCGCGCGGCTTGCGCGCCATCACCTTGACGTCGTCGGCGCCGAGCCGCAGCGAGGAGCGGCAGCAATCCATCGCCGTATTGCCGACGCCGATGATCAAAACCTTCTTGCCGATCTTCTCGACATGCTCGAAGGCGACGCTTTCCAGCCAGTCGATACCGATATGGATATTGGCGGCGGCTTCTTCGCGGCCCTCGAGCTGCAAATCCTTGCCCTTGGGCGCACCGGAACCGATGAAAATGGCGTCATAGCCGGCGCCGAGCATGGCCTGCATGCTCTCGATGCGGTGATTGAGCTTCAGATCAACGCCCATATTGAGGATATAGCCGATCTCCTCATCGAGCACGTCTTCGGGCAGGCGGAAGGAGGGGATGTTGGAGATCATCAGCCCGCCGGGGCGGTGCATGGCTTCGAATATGGTGCATTCATAGCCCAGCGGCGCCAGATCATTGGCGACGGTCAAGGAGGCCGGGCCCGCGCCGATCAGCGCGATCTTCCTGCCATTGGAGTGCTCGGGCTTTTGCGGCACCAGATGCGCGACCTCGTCGCGATGATCGGCAGCGACGCGCTTGAGGCGGCAGATCGCGACCGGTTCCTCCTCGACGCGTCCGCGCCGGCAGGCCGGTTCGCACGGCCGGTCGCAGACCCGGCCGAGAATGCCGGGAAACACGTTGGAGCGCCGATTGACCATATAGGCCTCGGTAAATTCGCCCTGGGCGATCAACCGGATATATTCCGGGACCGGCGTATGGGCCGGACAGGCCCACTGACAATCGACGACCTTGTGGAAATAGTCGGGATCGCCGGTATTGGTCGGCTTCATTCTGCGCTTCCCCCTCGGAGCGAGGCTCCGGTTTTCTTTGAGGCCGCAAGCTGTTGAAGCGCCTCTTATTGGTAGCCATTCTCACATCTTCTTGGCCATTGGGGTCAAGCGGTTTCGACCTTAAACCACGATCACAGACGCAGTTTGTATGCGGGTGAGACGCGTTTGCAGATTATTGGCGCCTGGGAAGGTTGTGCCTGTCCGCAGTTTGCGCGCCCCGAGCGCCGGGCCGGACCGGTTCAGGCCGGATGAGCCCGGCGCAACGCAATGCTGGCACCGCCTCAAGTCCGGACATGCGGCGGCAAGGCCGCACACGTCCCGAACCCGCTCAACGCGTGCAGTAAACCAGGTATTTATGCCCATCCAGATCGCGGAAATACGCCCCGTAGAAATGCGCGCTGCGGCGTCCGGGATCCCCCGCATTGGACGCTCCCAGCGCCAGGGCGCGGGCGTGCAGTGCATTGACTGC
>JBNMNI010000131.1:0-4891 GCA_051275375.1 Maricaulis sp.
TGCGGCCCGTTCCGCACCCGATTTGACCGGTCCCGGGACGCCCGCACCGCCAATCCCCCGTTCCTGTCCCGTCACGGCACTCTATCTAGGGTCTGGACAGGACTGCTTCTTGCACGGATTGTCCGGTCAACCGCGTATCCGGTTTGGAAGGACCCCCGATGAAACAGTTCTGGATTACATTTTTTGGTTCGATTTTCGGCGTCATCGTCGGCTCGGTCCTGGCCGTCATGCTCGCCGCCTTCCTCATCGCGGGGATGTTGTACTCAGCCGTTGCAGGATCAAACACCGAGACCAGCCTGCCCGGCAGCGCCACTGTGCTGGAACTCGACCTTCGCGCCGAGCGCCTCGATTCGCCGTCGCGCTCGCCCTTTGCCTTTTCCGAACCTCTCTCTGTGGTCGAGATCGTCCAGGCCCTCCAGCATGCGGAATCCGACCCCGCTGTCGAAGGCCTGTTCATCCGGGCCAATGAATTTGGCCTTTCTCCGGGCATGGCCGAGGAAATTCGCGATGCCATCGCCGATTTCCGCGCTGCCGGTAAATTCGTGATCGCCCATGCGCAGGGCTTTGAGGGCACGTCTGTTACCGCCTATTTCGCCGTCGCGGGCTCGGATGAAATCTGGCTTCAGGACACCGCCAACTTCACCCCGGCAGGGCTGGCCTCGGAAGTTCTCTTCCTGGGTGGCATGTTCGAGCACTTCAATGCCGAACCGCAATTCGAACAATTCTTCGAATTCAAGAATGCCGCGAATGTCTACACCGAGACCGGCTTTACCGACGCCCATCGCGAAGCCACCCTGTCCTACATGAATTCCATCTTCGATACGGCGATCGCCGATATCGCTGCCGACCGCGATATCACGCCGGAAGCCCTGCGCAGCACCTTCGAAACGGCGCCACATTCCGCCGAAGATGCCCTCGAGCGCGGCCTTGTCGATCATCTCGGCCACGCCATTGATGCGCGCGAAGCAGCCCTCGCCCGCGCCGGCACCGGTTCGCAATTGCTCCAGATCGAGGCTTATCAGGCAACGATCAATCCCTGGAGCAATGATCCGGCCATCGCGCTGATCGAGGGCCAGGGTGAAATCACCACCGGCACCGCAAATGCCAGCCCGCTGGGTGGCGGCGGCGGTATCGGCAGCGACAGCATGTCGGATGCCATCCTCGAAGCCGCCAATGACGACTCCATTCGCGCCATCCTTATCCGGGTCGATTCGCCCGGTGGTTCGGCGATTGCCTCGGACCAGGTCTGGAATGCAATCGGACGGGCCCGCGAGGCCGGCAAGCCGGTCATCATATCCATGGCCTCGATGGCAGCCTCCGGCGGCTATTACCTCGCTGCACCAGCCGATTACATTCTGGCCCACGCCACCACAATTACCGGGTCAATCGGCGTGCTCGGAGGCAAGGTGGCCCTGGAGGGCACATTCGAAATGGTCGGCCTGCAGTCGGAATCGGTTCATGTCGGCGGGGAATATGCCACGGCATTCTCGGGTCAGCAGAGCTGGACCGAGACCCAGCGCGCCGCCTATCGCGCCCAGATGGCCGATACCTATGACGACTTCACCCAGCGTGTTGCCGATGGCCGCGACCTGCCGCTCGAGCGCGTGCTCGAAATTGCCCGCGGCCGGGTCTGGACCGGGGCCCAGGCCCTCGATCTCGGGCTGGTCGACGAGATTGGCGGTTTCCGTGATGCCGTCGATGCGGCCAGGCAATTGGCCGGGCTTGCGCCCGAGGACGATGTCCGCCTGGTGCGTTTTCCGCGCGAACAAACCCCGCTGGAGGCCTTCTCGGCCCTGTTCGGGATCTCCGCCGAGACCGCCGAGACTGCGGCCCGGATGAATGCGGTGCTCGACTTGCCGGAGGTTCGGGCCGCGCTCGAAGCGCGCTCGCAGATCGGCTCCGGGCAGGCTCAGCTGCGCAGCAATGCGCCGCAACCGGACTGATCGCTTCGATCGGTTGAACAATAGCAAGGGCCCGCGGCGCAAGCTGCGGGCCCCTTTTTGTGTCCGGCCTCCGGCCTCAGACCGACAGCATGCCGATCACCAGCAGCACGAGCATGCCGAGGGCCAGAATGACGCCATAGACAAAGTCCATGAACAGCGTCCGCACCAGTGAGGAAAACCGGCCATGGCGGTAGACCAGGCGATGCAGCCGATACAGGTAATAGTTTGACCAGAGCACAAACCCGAAACCCGCCGGGGCCGGCCCGATGACCGCAGCTACCGCGAACACGATGATGAAGCCGAAGAAGAGCACGGAGTGAAAGTGCAGCGAGACAACAAGATGGTCGTAGAAGAAATAGCCCCGCTTGTAGACATGCGTAAACGCCAGCAGGAGCGCGTAGATCGGCAATAGCCCGAACATCAGCCGGGGCGCCCAGACCTGCATCGAGGCCACCACCGAAGCGCCACCATCATCGATGATGCGGTCCGCCTGGTCGGCGAGCCGCTCGCGCAGCTCGATCGGCATTTCGGTAAGATCATTGAGCTGAAGCTCATTGCCCCCGCCCAGGGCTGCGGCCTGGGGATCCGCGTCGGCGACGGCCTCGGCGTCAGGCGCCAGTTCCGGCAAGAGCGCTCCGCGAATCATGGTTTTCAGTTCGCCCGCACTGGCCGCCTCTCGGGCCGCCCGCGCCTCCGGCGTCTCGTCCGCCTCGGCCACCGGCGCCAGTCCCTCGGCGCCGCGAACCACCTGGTCGGCAATTGCGGCGCGCTGCTCGGGCGACACACCCTGCTGCTCCAGCTGCTGGTCCAGCTCTCCGGAACGGACCCGCTCCAGCGCATTATCCGCCGCGTCGCGGGCGCTGAGGGAAACCAGAGGGCGTTCGGGATTGTCCTGAAAGCTGTTGAGCGCAAAAACCGTCAGGAAGAAAAGCACACTCGCGGTCAGATAGAGCCGGAAGGGCATCACATAGCGGGCCCGCGCGCCGGACAGGTATTGCCGCGTCATCTTCCCGGGCTGGAACATCAGGGTCGGCAGGGTGCGCCACAAGCGGCCTTCAACCCCGAACAGCCCGTCGAGCACGTCGAGCAATAATTCCCAGATCGGGCGGTGGAAGGTCTCGGCGGTCTGGCCGCAGCTATGGCAGACCGGCCCGATCAGCTTGGTGCCGCAATTGCTGCACAGGCCAGCGGGATAGGCCGACTCGAAAGCCGACGGGCGCCGGCGTTTCTTCCGCTTGGACGCGTGGATCGCATCACCCAGCTCACCGCCGGCCGAGCCGGCAATGATCGCGTCTGTAATGCTGTCACCACCGGCCATCACGCGTCCCCCGACCTGCTTGATTGAGCCTCAAGCTAGGTCGGGAAGACGGTGTCTGACAAGTGCCCGATTATTCGGCTGCAGGCTCGCTGCGGTCGATATCGGCAAAACACAGGTAACGCGTGCGATGAATGTCGGTCAGATTGTCGACCCAGCCGGTGACCCGCGGATTGACCAGGTTCTTGTTGACATAGAAGACGAGCGGAATGATCGGCATGTCGTCGATCAGCATCTGCTCGGCCTGGGCCAGCATGCCGCCCCGCACTTCAAGGTCCTGCTCCTGATTGGCCTGCTCCACGAGCGCGTCATACTCAGGATTATTATAGCGGGAATAATTCATCGGAACCGAGCGATACTCGCCGAGGAAGAGGAAGTTATAGGGGTCGTTATAATCGGCGATCCAGCCGCCATCGGCGATCTGGAAATCGGCAGCGCGCAGATTGTCATAGTGAATCTGCGTATCGTTGACGATCAGCTCGGGCTGCACCCAGTCGGCAATCGCCGACCAGTCATTCTGCACCACCGGAGCCACGCGCGGATTATCCGCCGTCGCCCGGTAGGTATATTCGAAGCGGAACGGATTGTCGGGGCCATAGCCGGCCTCGATCAGGATATCGCGTGCCATGCCACGGCGTTGCTCAACCGGGATGTCCGCCCAGCTGGCCTCGACACCGCCTTCATAATTATCAATCCCCGGCGGCACCAGCGAGTAAGCCGGCAATTGCCCGGCGCGCAGGATTTCCTCGGCGATGAATTCACGGTCGATAGCCATGCCCAGCGCGTTGCGAACGGCCGGGTCGGAGAACTGCTCGAGCGTGGTATTGATCGAAAAATACACTGTGCCCATATAGGGATGCACCCGCACATAATCCGGAATCTCGCGCCGCAGGAACTCCATCTGCTGGCCCGGGAACTCCATGTTCAGATCGAGCTCGCCATTGCGAACCCGCCGGCCGGCCGCACTATTGTCGACGGTCGGATAGTAATAAACCTCGTCGATACAGGAGTCCGCATTATCGAAGAAAAGCGGATTGCGGCTGAGATGAACGAAATTATTCGTGCGCCAGTCGATCAGCTTGTAGGGACCATTGACCTCGATATTCTCGGGACGGATCCACTCATCGCCAAATTGCTCGACGATGTGCCGCGGCAACGGGAAAGTGGTGTAGTGCGTCAGCAGGCCAGGCAAATAGGGGGCCGGATTTTCCAGCCGGATTTCCAGCGTACGGGCATCGACGGCAATCACGCCGATCGCCTCGGGCGGTGCTTCGCCGCGGCTGACCGCTGCAACGCCGACGATGGGGTAAAGCAGGGACACATACTGGGCCCCGGTTTCCGGATTGGCGATCCGGCGCCAGGCGTAGACAAAGTCCTCGGCCGTCACCGGCACGCCATCGGACCACAGGGCCTCACGCAGATGGAAGGTCCAGACCAGACCGTCATCGCTGACTTCCCAGCTCTCTGCCATGCCCGGAACCGGATGCGCATCGGGGTCTTCGGTGAACAGGCCGACAAACATGTCGCCGATGATGTTGTTTTCCCAGGTGCCGCTCGCCTTGTGGGGATCGAGCGAAAGTGGCTCCGCATTATTCCCGCGGTGAAGCACCACCTCATTGGTTGGCGCCGGCTG